>JAHEMX010000376.1 GCA_024643445.1 Desulfobulbaceae bacterium
GGGGGTGGCACGTTGAGTTATTGCTCCGGATCGACGATTATCAGGACTTCGCCGGCATGTTCCGGGATTTCCCAACCGAGATCGTGGTTTGCCATCTCGGTTATTTTCACCCCGGCTGCCCGGTTGATCATCCAAGCTTCCAGGGTCTACTGGAACTTGCGGAATCGGGTCGTTGCTGGGTTAAATTGACCGGCCCCTACCGTATCTCGGCCCAGGAGTTTCCGCACACTGACATTTATCCGCATGCAGAAGCCTTGGTCAGCCGAGCATCACACCGGCTGATCTGGGGAACCGATTGGCCGCACGTGATAAACAAGAAGGCGATGCCCAATGACGGGGATCTTGCCGACCTGCTCGCACGCTGGGTTCCGGATGAGGAAACAAGATACGGAATTCTGGTCGATAATCCGAGTCAGCTCTACCATTTCTGATTGGTTCCCGATAAGGAATCGTAGGCCGAGCGAACAAGACATCGGCTGGTTTTTTTCACTAACAGGTTATCAGGACGGTTACGGATAAGAATGCCGCCGCCGAACGGCCCGCGAAGCAAATCACCCCCCCATTACGGCTCGCGGCAAAAACATTGCAATGTCGGGCCAGAAATACAACGCTGCGATTGCAAGAAGTTGGAAGCAAATAAACGGCATCGTACCGACAATCACGTCGCGGATAGGTTCTTTGGTGACGCCCTGCAGCACGAAGAGATTCAGTCCGACGGGCGGCGTCAGTAGACCGAGTTCAATAAGGATGCATATCACCACGCCCATCCAGATCGGGTCCATGTTCATGGTTGTCATGATCGGCACAATGAACGGTACGGTGAGCACCATCATCGCAATACCCTCAATGAACATGCCGAGAATGAGATAGATCGCGACCACCATCAGGAAGATGTGTGCCGCTGACATGTCGTGCGACTCGACCCAGGCGACGACGACGGCCGGAACCCGAAAATAAATAAGGGTCATCGATAAGATCTTGGCCGTGAAGATGATGAACAGGATCATGCTCGTCTGGCGTACAGCCGCCAAGCCCGCATGCCATAAGATCTCGAATTTAAAATGACCTGAGGTGATCGCGAACAGCAGTGCCATGCTCGCACCGAGCGCCGCAACCTCGGTCGGGCTGGCAACACCGGCATAAATTCCCCCGAGCACCACGAAGACCAGTAGCACCATCTGCCACAGACCTGCAAGGGCACGGAGTCGTTTGCCAAAACTGCAGCGCTCGACCCCTGGCGCGAGGCGTGGATCGGCCGTGCAGCGGATACCGATATAGAGAGAGAAGAGGCAGGCCAGCAACAGGCCGGGTACGAGGCCTGCGAGGAAGAGCTTACCAACGGACGTGTCAGATAGGCTACCGTAGATGATAAAGATGATGCTGGGCGGAATCAAAATGCCGAGAGTGCCGCCGGCCGCGATCGATCCGAGCGCGATCGGCTTATTGTAGCCACGTTTGGAAATTTCAGGAAAGCCCACCGAGCCGATTGTGGCAGCCGAGGCTACGCTGGACCCGGAACACGCCGCAAAAATTGTGCACGCGAAAATGTTCGCCTGAAGAAGCCCGCCAGGGATACCGGTGACGAGAGTAGCCGTCCTCAGGTAAACCTTGCTCATGATCCCCGAATGGAACAACAGTTCGCCCATGAAGATGAACATCGGAATAGCCAGCAGCACAAAATTGGTGTTCTGCTCCCAAACGATTTTGCCGGCGATCTCGAGCGAGCGTTCAACACCCAGCATCTGGGTAAGACCAATCAGCCCCGACAGCCCGAGCCCTACTCCGACCCAAACACCCGCAGCAAGGAGTGCGATGGTCATCAAAAGAGTGATTATGATTGGGCCGGTCATCACATTCCTATTTTGAATAAGGGGGCGTGTCTGGATCAGGCACCACAAGCCTTTGAAACCGAATGATAAATCCGGCCACAGCAGCAAAGCAGAATCCAACGGCGCCGATCAACACCGGCACCATGGGAATCCACAATGGAACCATGATCGGGGAATCGCTGACCGTCTGCCGAATCCAGAAATTTTCAAACCTCAGCCAGCAGGCCACAAAAAGAGCAACCGAGAAGACGATTGCCACGGCGTGGGCAATCACGTCAAAGAGAAGGCGCGTCCGCTCCGGCATGAGGTTTGTGAACACGTCGATCCGGATATGATCGTCCAGTCTGATGTTCTGGGCAAGACCAAGGAAGACCACCGAGATCGTCAGAAAAGAAGCCACCTCGCCGGCCCAGACGGTGGGATTGTCGAAGAAGTACCGTAGAATCACATCGAATGTGACGATAAACATCATCGTCACCAAGAACACGACGCCCGCACCGGCGAGCCAGTAGCACGCCGGTGCGAAGATCTTGTCCATGGCTTTCCGCAGGGTCGAAAAAAACTTCATCTAACCGTGCCTTTCGTCTACTTCTTGGAGGCGTTGTATTCGTCGATCATCTTTTTGGCCAGATCGTACAACTTGCGCTGCTCGGGATCGAGCTGCTCCTGCCATTTCTCGACAATCGCTCCGGCGGCCTTCTGCATGACGGCCCGGTCGGCGTCAGTCACAGGCACGACCTGCATGCCTTTCTCTTTCAACCATGTGCGTCCGTTGACGTAGCCGCTGCGGCTGCCTTCGCGGAGGTCCTTGCTGTAAACGTCAAGTTCAGCCATTACTGCTTTGCGATCGGCTTCACTCAGCGCATCTAACGCTTCCTGATTCACCATCACGTAAAAGGTAAACCCACCGCTGCCGACATCGTAGATATATTTGGTAACCTCGTAACCCTTATTGTAAAAATGCGGTGCGTCGGCCACCCAGTTGCCGTCAATCACGCCCTGTTGCAGGGCGGTGTAGATTTCTGATGGCATTATCGTGGCAGGTACCATGCCGATGGCGCGCGTGAACTCGGTCTCGGACGGACCGGCGGTACGGATCTTACGCCCTTTCAAGTCATTAAGGTCATTGAAGGAATCTTTAGTGTAGATCATCCGTGGCTCGGCCTGAACCAAGTCTGCGATATAGATGCCGAAACGCTTTTTCAGCAACTCCCGGTACATAGGAAGGAGGGTATCCCACAATTTGTTGCGGAAATCGTAATCGGCCGGCACGAAGAACGGGAGGTCAAGCAGCTCTAAAATGCGTTCCTCACCGGCAGTGTGCAAACCGCCGACTCGGTACATCTGCGTAAGGTTTTTAGATACCGCGTCCAGGGAGTCCTTGCCCTTGAAAAGGCTTTCCACCGGGTAGACGGTAATCTTCACCCGTCCGGAAGTCGCCTTATCTACGGCCTCGGAGAATTTTCTGGCGGCTGTGGGGCCCCAGTGCGCTGGTGAGTCTACATCACCGAGCGTCCAATTTTGGACGTCTGCAGCCTGAGAGGAAGTACTCCCTACCAGGAGCGCTGACAATACAATTGCTGGAATTGCGAACAGTTTCATGAACAGTTTCATAGCAACCTCCCAACGTTACATTGTTAATAACCCTTGCCCTCTTATTAATCCTCAACGTTACTGCCACCAACAACAAGATATCCCTGCTGTCCTATATATAGATAAAACAAGATAAAACGACGACAATAATCGCGTATAAACAGATGGTAAATAACAAACAGGCTGTCTCTCAAGGTCAATGAGGTGCCGTCGTTCAGAAAAGATTATTTGGAGCAATCGAAGAATCTCCGTCAAGGATATCCCTCGAGTCTTGTGGTGCTCCGGCCATTAATGAAATGTAATCATCAATAGGCAAGCCGCAGTAACAAAACTACTATCAATTATGGGAGGGATTGTCAAAAATAATTTTTCTTGTATTTATAGATGGTTACTTAATTCAAATAAAATATTTTTCGCACTTGATGACACTCGATGGCGAACTTGTCACTCTTTGATTTACTATATTAAATCAAATTCTTATGTAATTATTTTACAAAACAACAATTTGGTTTAAACAAAAAAACTTACTAGGAGCCTGTCGGATTATAGCAATTTTTTCTCAGATCGAGACATTTTAAGAAAATCAAGCGGAGCCATATACCTAATATTGCGAGCATTGATTTTCAGAAAATAACGCAGAGATGGGGAAAAAGGGCATAATCCGACAGGCTCCTAGCATCATGTTATGAGTAATTTGCTCATGACAAAATAACAAAAAAATAGAACTCTTCAGAATTTTGTGGAAAGGGAGATTTTGAAAAAACTTTGTCTCGATACATGAACAAGGAACAATATTTATGAAAGTATGAATACGAAGATGTCCTTATTTGAGATGTTATGATGCTGTCAGACTAACCGATATCCTCAAGCGCTGCCTGATCACCTGGGACAGGGTGTCGACTGACATGTTGAGCAGGCCGCTGATGATGATAAGCAGCAGAGCGGTGTCCAGGTGATCGAGGCTGATGGCACTGTCGATGAAGAACCCGAGCGTCGGAATCCCCAGAATACCAA
>JAHEMX010000377.1 GCA_024643445.1 Desulfobulbaceae bacterium
AATCTGGCTACTACCGAAAATGGCGGCGTTGCTAACGTCGAATACTCTCTTGAGGACTCCAAGAAGGTTGTTGCCGGCAAATAACCGAGCAACAATGTTTTGTTAAGAGATCAATCCATGTCAACGGCGCGCTCCAGGATTGTAGATTTAAAAGACGTTACCAAGAAATTC
Organism: Desulfobulbaceae bacterium; assembly: GCA_024643445.1. Lineage (GTDB taxonomy): Bacteria > Desulfobacterota > Desulfobulbia > Desulfobulbales > Desulfocapsaceae > Ww85. The sequence continues at coordinate 172 of JAHEMX010000377.1, forward strand.
GGAGCGGTACGCGCCCTGGTCGGCGTCAATGCGCATGTCGACGCGGGCGAGTGTTTAGGCCTGGTTGGACATAACGGCGCCGGCAAGTCCACATTGATGAATGTGCTTGCCGGCACGCTGTCTTCCGACGACGGGGTGATCACGATTCACGGTCAGGATCTGGCCGCACATTACAATGTTCGCCAAGCTCACAGGAACGGTATTCGCTGTGTGTTCCAGGAACTGTCTCTCTGTCCCAACCTGACGGTGGCAGAGAATGTCCGGGTTTTACACACCGCCCTCAAAGGGGTTGGCTGGAAACAGCGGGCCAGAAGGCTGATACGGGACAAACTCGAGGAAATTTTCCCTGGTCACGGTATTTCCACCGACGATGTCGTCGGTGATTTATCAATCGGTAAACGGCAGATGGTGGAGATTGCCCGAGCCTTTACGGTGACAACTGAACCGCTGCATCTGGTGATTTTAGATGAACCGACATCATCGCTTGATGGTATTACGGCCAAGCAGCTGTTGAAACATGTCCGCAAAGCGGTCAGTAAGGAACAAAGCTGCATCCTGATTTCTCATCTGCTTGGAGAAGTCCTGGATTATTCCGATCGTATCCTGGTGATGAAGGACGGAGAGGTGGTAGCCGAGAGACCGGCCTCGGAATTCACACGCGACAGCCTGGTCGCAAAAATGGGCACGGTAATAGAGGAAGGGAGCGCGAAGGTGGAGGACCCAGCCCATAAGGTCCGTGGTACAACGCCACTGATGGTCCGTGCTCAGGACAAGTACCAGGAAACGGGTGTAGAACTCCTCGCCTATAAAGGCGAGATAGTAGGGTTGGCCGGCCTGGCCGGCAGCGGGCAGACACGGACGTTGATACAGATTTACGACGCGGCAATCAAGGGAAAACGTACAGAAAAGACGGCGGTTGAAGGGCCTGTGGCATTGATCGCGGGTGACCGCCAGACAGACGGTATCTTCCCCCTTTGGTCCATTAGCCAGAATGTCTGTATCCGTTCGCTGAAGCGGATGGTCAAAGGATGGATGATAGACCCGGCCCAGGAAGATGCCATGGCTGAAAAATGGAAAAACAAGATCAAAATCAAGACGATGAATATGGACGATAACATCCTGTCGTTGTCGGGGGGGAACCAGCAGAAAGCCTTGTTTGCCCGCGCCCTGGGATCTGATGCCGAGATTGTGTTGATGGATGACCCCATGCGTGGCGTCGATATCGGCACCAAACTGGAGGTTTATGAGTTGATTCGCACCGAGGCTGACAGCGGGCGCACGTTCTTGTGGAACACCACGGAAATGGAGGAATTGAACAATTGTGATTACGTGTACATTTTCAGCGAGGGCAAAATTGTCTCTGAATTAGCCCGTGACGACTTAACCGAGGAAAAGGTATTGCGATCCTCCTTCGAAAAAGGCAACTGAGCATGTGGGCTTATCTGAGTTCTCCCCGGTTTCTGCGCAGTATCTTGCCTGCAGCCTCGCTGGCCGTCCTGCTTGCGGCGATTTTCTATATCCAGCCCCGTACCATGAGTTATTTCGGTCTTAAGCTCATGCTGCAGTATGCGGTGCCCATCGCCCTGGCTACCATTGCCCAGATGCACATTATTACGGTCAACGATCTGGATTTGTCGATCGGGCCGTTCGTTGGTTTGACCGCCTGTATCGGCGCAACCCTGCTGGTATCCACCCCGCTGCTCGGCCTTCTTGCGCTGGCGGCATGCATTGGTGTCTATGCCGGACTGGGGGCGTTGGTTTACTGGCGCAATCTGCCGTCTATCGTCGTGACGCTGGGCATGTCTTTTGTCTGGATGGGGCTCTCGGTACTCATCCTGCCGACGCCGGGGGGTAAGGCGCCGGTATGGATCAAGGCCATCATGGGCTATGAATTTCCTTTTATCCCACTCCCCATCATTGCGGCAACCACCATAGCCCTGGTCGTCCATCAGGGATTGATGCACAGCAGTTACGGTGCGGTGTTGCGGGGTGCGGGAGGAAATCCCAAGGCAATCGGTCGCGCCGGCTGGTCATTGTTGAAATCGAAAATGTTGATGTATGCGCTGGGAGGGTTCTTCGGTGTGCTGTCCGGGCTGTCGCTAATCGGACTGACGTCTGCCGCGGATGCGCACATCGCCGATCGATATACGCTCTATTCCATCGCGGGCGTCATCCTGGGCGGTGGGGAATTCGTCGGAGGACGGGTGTCCCCGATCGGTGCGGTTCTGGGCGCATTGACGCTGACGCTGACCGGTTCTTTCCTGATTTTTATGAAAATTTCTCCTGATTGGCAAATTGGTGCACAGGGCGGAATCCTTATCATCGTGCTAGCCTTGAGAGCCTTGATTAAACGGAAAGAGGCCATGTCATGATCCTGAAGGGACCCGCCTTGGAGCGGCTTTTCAAGAAACCGTGGATCTGGTCGTATCTCGGTACGCTAATCGTATGGTTAATAACCGTATCTTTTACGAAAGGGCAGGGTGCCGGTGATATAATTACGGCTGCCTTGTCTTTTGCGACATTCACGGTGATTGTCGGGCTCGGACAGATGTTCGTTATCACCACCGGCCCGGGCAACATAGATTTGTCCATCCCGGCCAACATTGCATTATCCGGCGCCGTGACCATGAAAATCATGGATGGTACCAACGACATGCTGGTGGTCGGATTTCTTGTTGCCATGGGATGCGGACTGCTGGTCGGGATTTTCAACTACTCATTGATACGAATCCTGAAAATCCCTCCCATTATTGCCACCTTGTCTTCGAGTTTTCTGGTTCTGTCCACCGCCATCGCCTATGGCCGCGGGTTGAAAGTCAAGCCGCCGCCGTTTCTCGCAGATTTTACCACCGAGATGGTTTATGGAGTGCCGATGCTTGCCCTGGTGGTGATCGGCCTGGCATTCGGGTTGTCTGTGGTGTTGCACCGCACGCTGTACGGCCGTTCAGTACTGGCCATTGGGCAAAACATGCGTGCGGCAAGGCTTGCGGGCATCAATGTTGAACGAATTCGTTTTGCTACCTATGTCTTGAGTGGTTTGCTGGCCAGCTTGTGCGGGTTGGCGCTGGCCGGATTCTCAGGAGGCGCCTCGTTGAACATGGGGGAGGAGTACCTGCTTGCCTCCATCGCCGTTGTCGTCATTGGCGGCACCTCAGTCGCGGGTGGCAGGGCTAATGTACCTGGCATCTGGGGGGCGTCATTGTTCATGTTCCTGCTCGTGACCATGCTGAACACACTCGGGGCGAGCGGAGGAGTCCGACTGATTATGACCGGTCTTATTATCATTGCGGTCATCACCGCGGCAGGTGGTGAAAAACAGCAGCATTAATCACGGGGGGAAATTATGGCCTTAGTTGGCGATTCATACGAATATTATGACCGACGCTTTTACGATTTGACCGTACCTATCGCCGAGATCGAGGAGTTATATGACGGCTGCCGCTGGGCTGAAGGCCCCGTATGGTTTAATGAACATTCCGTGCTGGTCTGGAGCGATATCCCCAATCGCCGTCTGATGCGCTGGATCGAGGGACATGGCGTATCGGTATTTCGAACAGAGACCAACTTTATCAACGGCAACACCCGGGACAGACAGGGACGCCTGGTAAGTTGCGAACATGGTGGCCGCCGGGTCATCCGCACTGAGCCGGACGGCTCTATCACCGTGATCGCCGACAGCAATAATGGCGCCAGACTCAATTCCCCCAACGACGTAGTCGTTAAATCGGACGGCTCGATCTGGTTTACCGACCCGAATTACGGCATCATGTCTGATTACGAAGGCTACAAGGCTGATATGGAGCAGGACGGCTGTTATGTTTATCGCGTTTCCCCGGACACCGGAGCCATTCAGGTCGTTGCAGACGATTTTATCAAGCCAAACGGCCTCGCTTTTTCTGAAGACGAGCAGATCCTCTATGTCGCAGACAGTGGCCGCAGTCATGACCCGGAAGGACCTCACCATATTCGCGCGATGGATGTCTCGCCTGACAATACCTTGTCCAACTCCCGGGTATTCTGTGAAATTGAACCGGGAATCCCCGATGGCTTCCGAGTTGACATTGCTGGTAACGTATGGACGAGCTGTCAGAATGGAGTCCTCTGTTTCGACCGGGATGGAGAACCCCTGGGAAAGATCAAAATCCCGCAGATGGTAGCTAACCTTACCTTCGGCGGTATCCGTAAAAACCGTCTCTTTATCACGGCAACAAAGTCCGTATATGCGGTTTATGTCGCCACCACGGGTGT
>JAHEMX010000378.1:0-1479 GCA_024643445.1 Desulfobulbaceae bacterium
CTTGCCTTGCTGATATGGCTTTTGAAAACTTCGTGCTTACTAGATAATGAGACGACAGAGCCTTTATGCAAAAGGGGAATTTCGCTCAAAATCAAGGCATGCGAAAAGTTTTACCACAGGTATATAAGTAGTATTCCAAGAATGAAATTTCGAGCAGAACACAGAGTTTGGTCGAAAAGACAATTGTGCAAGAGGCTCGACAGATTGGCGGATCTCCTTATAGGCTAACCAGAGGAATATATGAAAGTAGGAATTATAGGATTGCCCCAGACCGGAAAGAAAACGCTTTTCCAGGTCCTGACCGGAAGCAGGCTGCCCGAGCACACGGTTTCTTCCAAACCGCTGCCGGGAACGGCGAATATCATCGACGACCGTTTTGACAAACTGGTGGCGATGTTTGATCCGAAAAAACAGACGCATGCCCGGATCGACCTGGTCCTGCTGCCGAAGATGGAACAGGAGTCGATTGCCAGGGGCGATATCTTCCGCGACATAACCGACGTCGATGCCCTGTGCCATGTGGTAAGGGCTTTTGAGGATGAGGCAATCTATCACGCCTCGGGCTCGGTCGATCCGCTTCGCGATGTCGAAATGGTCAATTCCGAACTGTTAATGCATGACCAGATCTTTGCCGAAAAACGGATCGAGCGCCTGGAAGTTAACCTGAAGAAAATAAAGGACGAAAAACAGGCCAAGGAACTTGAGCTGATGAAGCGGGTCCAGACCCACCTGGAGGGCGAGATTCCGCTTCGCCTGATGGAATTCACCGAAGACGAAGAGCTGATGATCAGGAGTTATCCGTTTATTACCCGGAAGGAATTGATCATTGTCTTCAACGTTGCCGAAGACAAACTCGATGATCCATCACTGCTGGAGCGGGTCAGGCCGATTTGTGAAACACAGAAGCTGGAGGCGATGAGCGTTTCCGCCCAGGTTGAGTCGGAGATTGCCGAGCTTGACAGTGATGAGGAAAAACAGGAATTCCTGCGGGACCTCGGTATCGGGGAACCGGCCCTGGGTATGCTGACGAGGCTGTGCCTCAAGGCGCTCGGCCGCATATCCTTTTTTACCGTCGGTAAGGACGAGGTGCATCACTGGCTTGTCCGGGTGAATTCTCCGGCTCCCGTCGCGGCCGGGGCCATCCATTCAGACCTGCAGAAGGGCTTTATCCGGGCCGAGGTCATGAAGTATGACGAGCTGATGGAGCACGGCAGCGAGGCCGAGCTGAAAAAACGCGGCAAAATGTACGTGCAGGGCAAGGATTACATCGTCGTCGACGGCGATATCCTGAACATCCGCTTTTCAGTGTAATGGTTTCCGCTGCCGCACCCTGTTCCCTCAGCTCCGGTTGACCACCTTTCACTGTCGTTTCGGCCGGCAGCAAGGGATACGCTTGCCGCACGCATTGGTCAGGATCACCTATCGTTGCTCTGTCTCGGTTTCCTCGTACATGAACTGCATGAAGGCCTTGACCCGGGC
>JAHEMX010000378.1:1489-4414 GCA_024643445.1 Desulfobulbaceae bacterium
GTGCGTCAGTATCCAGACATCATGGTGGCAATGGTACGGCAGTTCCATTATTGCAACCAGTGAGCTGTCCGCGTCGCCGAGATAGTGCGGCAGCATGGTGATGCCAAGATCCTGTCTGGCCAGCTTGTACAGTCCCGACAGCTTGTCGCTGCAGGCCTCTATGCAGTTTTCCGGCACAAATTTGCGCAGCCACTGGTTTGCCGGCAGCCTCGCCCGGACTTCGTTCGGGAGCAGGAACCGGTGACCGGAGAAATCATCGGTTCCTGCCGGCAGCCCGTGCCGGGCAATGTATTGTTTAGAGGCGTACAATTTGAAATAGAGCCTCGAGAGTTTTCTGCCGACCATATACTCGGGCTGCTTGTTGACGGCTGGTATGACGATATCCGCTTCCCGCTTGGTCAGGTTGGTATAACGGGTGTTGATGTCGAGATCGACAATGATATCGGGGTATCTTTTTTTAAATCGCCTGATAAAGGGAGGCAGCCAGTAATAGCCCAGGGTGTCGGTGGTTGAGATTTTCAGGTAGCCGCTCAGGCGGACATCCTTGCCATGAATTCTGCGCTGGATGGCATGCATCTGCCCGTCCACCTGCCGGACATAGTCAAGGATATCCTCCCCGGCCGAGGTCAGCGCATAGCCCGACTTCAGCCGATCAAAGAGCCTGACCTGAAGCTTCTTCTCGAGCGTGTTGATCCGGCGAAAAACGGTGGAGTGATTTACTGCCAGAGCCTTCGCCGCAGCTTTCAGGCTTCCCGTTTCGGCGACTTTAAAGAAATAGAGGTAGTCGTTCCAGTCGTCCATTTGCATTTACGCAATCGTTGGTTGCATTTTTATTGCATTGATTTGCATTAAAACAATGTTAATGGTGTACGTCAAGCCGGTAAGGCGATTTTGCCGATAATCAATGGAAGAGGCGGACAAAAACCAATGGCGGGTGGAGCAGAGCATTCGTGAATACAGGAAAGATAACAACGGGACCGTTTCCCGATGGGCGCCGGAATCTTTATAGAATCCTGGCAATTCTGGTTTTTGTTCTGTGTATTGCCGGTGCGCTGTCGGTACCGTTTTATTTTGAGACCCAGACGCTCTGGTACAAGATGGGCAGTGACAAGACGATGCTCAGGACCGGACAGCTGGCCGGCATGCTCGCTCTGGTCTTTCTCTTTGTCCAGATAACCCTGGCGCTGCGGAGCAGATTTCTCGAAAGGCTGTTCACCGCCGCCAGCCTGCTGCGCTGGCACCGGATCAATGGCCTGTTCATTGGCTTACTGGCAGTGAGTCACGTGCTCCTGGTGCTCGTTCCGGAAGGGCTTTCGAACCTGCCGTTCGGGAAAAAGCACTGGCCTGAAATGGTGGGAATGCTGCTCTTTTCGATTCTCCTGCCGATGATTGCCGCCTCTCATTTCAGGCAGAAACTGAAGCTGGACTATCATCGGTGGAAAGCGGTTCACCGGGTGCTTGGCTACCTGGTTGTTTTGCTGGTAACGATTCATGCGCTTTATGTCAGCGAGTCTTTCGAGCATGAATCGCTGCAAATCGCCTTGCTGGCATTGTTCGGGGCATTGCTCGTACAGGTGGTGATTGTGAAGCGGCTCTTTGATGCATCATCGGGGCAAAGAACGAACGGGCATTCTGGATAAGCGCCTTTTCACCCGTCCGTCGGCAGGAACTGATAACATACTTTAACAGTCGTATACTTTATAGGGGGTTGCTATGAGCACATTACGTAGAGCGGGAGTCTTGTTTCTGTTTTTCTTGTTTGTCACCCAGAGCGCTTTTGCTGCGGCGCGGAGTTGGGAAATGGATAAAGCGCATTCCAACATCTATTTCTCCATTGACCACATTTTTTCCAAGGTGCACGGGCTTTTCAATGAATTCACCGCGGAGGTCAACTTTGACCCGGCAAATCTTGCGGAGAGCAAATTCGCCTTTGCGATAAAAACGGATTCTGTCAATACCAATATAGCAAAACGCGACAAGCACCTGCAGTCTGCTGATTTCTTTGATGCCGCAAAATATCCGGAAATGACCTTTGTCTCGGAGACCATCACCGATGCGGGGAACGGTCTGTACCAGGTGGCGGGGAAACTCACGATAAAGGGTGAGAGCTACGACCTGACCTTGCCGCTGAAACTGGCCGGCATCAAGGATCATCCGGCGGCAAAGGGCAAAGAGGTGATCGGCTTCAACGGCAGCGTGATCCTTGACCGCCTTGCCCATAAAGTCGGCACGGGCAAGTTTTACGACATGGGCGTCGTCGGCAAGGATGTGGACGTCCTGGTCACGCTCGAGCTGCTGGCCGATAAATAGGTGTCGGCCGGTTACTGAGCACCCCAATCGCCCTGTCGCTGCGCCGGGGCACGTTCGCGCCCCGGCAGCAAGTGATAGACAGTGTGACCGCTCTGCCAGCACTATGGTGAGAGGCCAGTTAGTGCCCGACCACGCACCTGTTCGCCAACTGCCCCAGCCCCTCGACCTCGATGATGCATTCATCCCCGTCCTTGAGATAAATGGGCGGTTTCCTGGTAAAACCGACGCCGCCGGGAGTCCCGGTGGTAACGACATCGCCCGGCAGCAGGGTGCAGAATCCGCTCAGGTAAGAGACCAGGTAGGGTATATTGAAGATGAGCTGGTTCGTGTTGGAGTCCTGCAGAACCTTGCCGTTAACCAGGCATCTGACACGAAGGTTGTGCGGATCGGCGATCTCGTCCCTGGTGACAAGATACGGCCCCAGGGGACAGAAGGTGTCCAGGGACTTGCCGCGAATCCACTGGTCGCCTGGCACCAGCTGAAGATCGCGCGCACTCACATCATGGCAGTTCGTATAGCCGGCGATATAATCAAGTGCATCTATCTCGCTGACGTTTCTCGCTTTTTTCCCGATGACAAAGGCCAGCTCCACTTCGTAGTCCACTTCATGGCAGA
>JAHEMX010000379.1 GCA_024643445.1 Desulfobulbaceae bacterium
TCAGCTTCACCGGACTCCTGCTTTATCTTCCGGCACTATTCCTCCCGCTGATGACCCTGTCATCCCTGGGCATCGAGCAAGACGGCAATGTTATCGACACGTGTATCAATTTCTACCACAACGGCTATTATCTGGTGGCGGCCATTGTGCTCTTAACCGCAATCACTTTTCCCTTTCTCAAACTGTTTATGCCCTTTTCTGTCAGCCTGTGTCTAAGACTACAAAAACGACCCGCCTGGTTGAAACCCGGTTTCAAGCTCCTCAAATATCTGGAGGAATGGGGCATGGTCGAGGTATACCTGCTTGGCATCCTAATCACCCTGATCAAGACCCGTGATATGGCAAGCATCTCCTACGACACCGGATTTTTCTGTTTTATCGCCCTCGTCCTGTTGAGCATAGCAACCATGGTCTGCCTCGATGATAAGCTGTTCTGGCATGCGCTGGACCCCGAGATCTCCGAGCTGCACATCGAACAACTCGAACCGCTCAAACAACAACTGCAGGAAAACCCGGAACAACGCCGGACGGCGGCTCAGGCAGGACTGATACAGTGCCACGACTGCGGTCTGCTTGTTCAAGGATCCAGCCCCCCAGCTGATTCTCCCACGAGCTGTCCTCGCTGCCATGTACCGGTTCATCAACGATCGGTTAACAGCATCAACAAGACCTGGGCACTGGTCCTGACCTCGCTGATACTTTTTTTACCGGCTAATATCCTGCCCATGATGCAGGTTGACTTCCTCGGTGTACCTGACCGTTCGACCATCCTTGACGGAATCATCTATTTTTTTAAGGAAGGTTCCTACGGTATCGGCTTGATTATCCTGTCCGCCAGTATCCTGATACCTTTATTCAAAATTATCGGTTTGCTCATTATTTTGCAGACCATCAGGTCCGGCAGAAATCATTTCTTAAAACAAAAGGCCAAAATGTTTCGCTTCATCGAGTTCATCGGCCGCTGGTCGATGCTTGATATTTTTGTCGTCTCCCTGCTTACCGTCCTGGTAAACTTTGGTTTTCTGACCTCTATTCACACGGCACCGGCAGCAACGTTCTTCTGTTTAGTCGTCTTATCAACAATGATTGCGGCGCGCGTTTTCGATCCGCGTATCATGTGGGATACCTGCGATCCAACGGGATCAACTCACCGAGACCAGCGAGGACAACATGGACAACCAACCGGTTCTTAAAAAGAGACAGGGGATCTCCCCGCTATGGACGCTTCCCATTCTCGCTATTTTGCTGTGCGCCTGGCTGCTGTATAAGAGTTTTATCGAGGCAGGCATCGAAATAGTCGTCTATTTCGATGACGCATCCGGTATCACCCCGGAAAAAACCAGGGTCATGGCCATGGGCATACCGTTTGGTGTGGTCAAGAAAATATCTCCGGACCTTGAAAAGCACAAGGTAAAAGTCCTCATCAGAATGGATCGCTCGACAGAATCCTACCTGGTGGAGGATACCAAGTTCTGGATTGTCAAGCCCGAGATCACCGCCCGCCGGGTTACCGGACTGGAAACAATTCTGTCGGGCAGTTTCATCGGTGTTCAGCGCGGTAAATCAAAGGCCGAATCCCGGGTATTTACGGCGCTTACCTCCACTCCGCCTCTCTCCCCGGATATTCCGGGACTCCGTATTCAGCTGAAATCAACGGCACTTCGCTCGATTCAGGAAGGTTCAAGTATCTATTTTCGAAATATAGAAATCGGTTCGGTGCAGTCCTATCATCTGGAACAGGATGACGCTATCCTGCTAGACTGTTTTATCCGGCCCGAATACAGCCATCTGGTCAGAACAGGCAGCAGGTTCTACGACGCCAGCGGGATCACCGTTTCAGGGAAACTGCCGGACGTGAAACTCAAGGTCGAATCGCTCTCCGCCCTTTTCATCGGCGGTATCGTTGTCGGCACTCCCGATGCCTTCCGGCATACGCCTGCCGCAGAAAAAGGCCATATCTTCACCCTCTATGAAAACTTTGAAGAAGCCAACTACGGTATACCCATGACACTGAAACTCGCTTCCGGGGCCGGCATCAGCGAAAATTCAACCAAGGTCATGTACCGTGGGCTCGAGGCCGGCTATGTAAAAAAAATCACCTTCAACAACGACGCCCGTCACACCGTAACGGCCCACATCCTTCTTGACCCGAGGGCTGACATTATCTTGAGGGAACACACCCGATTCTGGCTGGTAAAGGCAGATATCTCCATGGACGGCATCCAGAATCTCGATACACTGATCAGCGGACCCTACATTACTTTTCAGCTCGGAGACGGCGCCTTTCGGGACCAGTTCGAATTGCTTCCCGTGCCACCCCCGCAACCACCGCTGCGATCAGGAAAAACCTTTGTCCTCTTCTCGGATGAATCACCGGCTTCCGGTATCGGCTCACCGATCTATTTCCGCAAAAACAAAGTGGGGGAACTGATCGGCAAAGATCTCGCCGAGAATCGGACCATGAGTGAGACATCCATCTTCATCTATGATGAATACACGGACATCGTAACGCCGGAAACGGTGTTTGTTGAGTCTGGAGGAATATCAATCGATGCGAGCCTGTCGGGCTTTTCAATCAATACCGGCTCGCTGATAACAACGCTGAAGGGTGGCATCAGTCTCCTCAACCCGGCCGGCAAAGGTGCGAAAAAGCATGCACCCGCAGACGAGATGGCCCGATTCAGGCTTTATCCTGACTTTGCCGCAGCTCTTGAAATGGTACCTGTTCTTAAACCTGAAGGCCTCTACCTGAAGCTGTTCGCGGAAGACCTCGACTCCTACCGGATCGGCTCGCCCATTCTCTTCAAGAAGATTGCCGTCGGAAACGTTATCGGAATTGGTTATTCTGAACCTGAAAAATCCGTGTATATCCATTGTTTTATCAAAAAAAAATATGAGGATCTCGTTTCCAGCTCATCAAAATTCTACCGGGCAAGCGGCATTCATGTGACGGCAGACACCACTGGTCTTTCCATACAGACAGAGTCGTTGCAAGCCATCCTGATCGGCGGAATCGCCTTTCTTACCCCACCCGGGGGTGAACCGGTCAAGACAACTGATCGATTCACCCTCTTCGCGTCCCTCGAGGCGGCCCGTTCCTCGGATAACGTCACCATCACGGTATACTTCAAAGAGGCTGATCAGCTGAAAAATGGCGCCCAGGTGCTGTACCGCGGAATCCGGCTGGGCGAAGTGAACAGTATCGATTTCGCCGGCGATATGAAATCGGTTGTGGCAACGCTCAGTATCAAAAAAGAGTATGGGACGTTTTTCAGGGAAAAGACGAAACTCTGGCTCACCACACCTTCAGTCAGCCTGGACCAGATTAAAAACATTGACAATATCATTTTCGGGTCATCAATCCAGATCCTGCCCGGCGGTGGCGAGATAAAACGGGAATTTATCGGCTACGAATCCTCGCCTAATCCGCTTCCTCCTGCAAAAGAAGGTCTCGGAATCACCCTGGAGTCCTCACATCTTGGCTCAATTGGCGTTAATTCTCCGGTCTATTATCGCCAGGTACAGGTCGGCGAGGTTATCGGTTTTGATCTGGCCGCCGACTTCAAAAGTGTGCTCATCTATGTAAATATCCGTCAGCGTTACGCCGCCGTCATCAGGGAGAACACCCGTTTCTGGAATGCCTCCGGTGTAACCGTCAAAGGAGGCGTTTTTTCAGGCATCACGGTACAAACCGAATCCGTCACTTCACTGCTTACCGGCGGTATCGCCCTTGCGACACCGGGTAATGAAGCGATGGGGCCGGCAGTCGCCAAGGGTTTTTATTTCAAGCTCTACGATAAGCCCGAGGCCGCCTGGCTTGACTGGAGTCCGGAGATCTTCTCCATTGAGGAAGAGCACGGTGACATGCATCGGTAAAAACCGGAAACGGACAGAATGCCCGAATAGAGAGATGGGACTGCCGCCGGAGGCTGCCACATATCATGCAAAAATAGCAGAGATGCCTGCTTCCAATGATACAGTGTTTCAAGTGCTGCAGCCTCGTGCATCTACAACGGCGATTCTATCGATCTTCCCATTACGGACAAACGCCACCTTATCAAAGAGATTGCTTACCACGCAGGCGTGGTTTGGAATCACTCTCAGACGTTGTCCAACCTGTAACGGTCTGCTGTCGGAAGGATATTCCAGGTGACCGTGTTCTTCACTTAACCCCGCAATCACCGCTTGAGGGTAATCGACGACCTGCCCATAACCTTGAAGTCCCAGCAGGTCGGACGACAATGCTTTCGACCCGGCATCAATCACCGCTCTCCCCGAGGCCGGCGCACTGACAACAGTGGTCAAAACACTGAGGGCACAATCTTCCCACGCGCAGGTATTTCCCATTACCAGGGAACGGTCGTTATAAATATAGGTGCCGACACGATATTCAGTGGTTATC
>JAHEMX010000380.1 GCA_024643445.1 Desulfobulbaceae bacterium
CCGGACGGATCCTGCCGATGTCGTTACACCACGCCGTATCCCGACGGTGCGCGTCTCTTCTCACCTGCCCAGATGCGACAAATGGGCAAATTGGCCGTTGAATAGTTTCGGACGAGGCGATGCCAGATCTCCGTGCTTGCTTGTTCCCAAGCCGAGACTTACCAGGGATTCGGCCAGTTTCACGGCGGCAGTAACGCCCTCCACGATGGGCAATCCCACCTCTTTCTGAATGTAACTCGTCAGGTCTGCCATCCCTCCACAACCGAGAACGATAGAGCCGATATTATCTTCGGTTTTGGCACGAAGACACTCTTCGACAATGCGACTTAGCGCTGCGCCGCTATCGTCTTCGAGAGCAAGTACCGGTATCTCGGCTGCCCGGACTTTCCGACAATGGTGGGAAAAACCGTAGTTTTGAAGAAGATGTTCGGCAATGATGCCGGTACGGCCCAATGTTGTAACAATTGAAAACCGGGTACTGATCAAGGTCGCCACATGAAAGGCCGCTTCTGCGATACCGATCACCGGCCCCGAGGTGAGTTCCCGGGCCGCCAGCAGACCGGGATCACCAAAGCAGGCAATAATATAGGCATCGGTGGTATCTCTTTCACCGGCACGTACCTCTTCGGTAACGCCGACGGCGCTGATTGCCTCGTCGAAGTGGCTCTCAATCGAAACCGGGCCGCTTTTGGGATTGACAGCGACGATGACCGTGCCGGGAGAAGCGATCTTTCGGGCTGCCTCACCTATTTTTTCGGTCATACTGATGGTTGTATTGGGGTTTATTACTCGTATTTTCATGCAAATACTCCTTTTGGACCTGAGAGGAAGAGAGCTTGTTTGACAGCGGTTTGTTCCTGCTCATCCAGGTATGAAAATCGGCTGCTATTGTCCTTATTGTTTACAAAAAAAAGATCATATTACTACAATAAAAACATTGTTTCAGAAAATTACAGTTGTCCTGCTTTGTTCTATCCAGCTATGGCAGATTGACCGAAAAAACCAAACATGCACCTGTTTTCGTTCATTATATTCGTTCTATTGAAAATAAGCGGAAAACCGTACCCTGCCATTTTTCACGGCTGTACGAGAATAAACTAATCACCTTCTCCATGGTTTGCCACTCCAGGCTAAAGCAATATAATTTAAATAAAACCTGTTTACATTTATACAATCAAAAGTATAATTGTAAACAAAATTTATCGCAATGCCATTCATTTTGTGTCGTAAGGCGACCGCATATCGTTGAGGCTCTTTGTCAAATGAGAATCAACCAACAAGTAAGGAGATTATCATGAACCAGATATACGACAGAAATCTAATAGGTTATGGACAGTCACCACCTGACCCCCGCTGGCCTGGTGGTGCGCGTATTGCCGTTTCCTTTGTCCTGAACTACGAGGAGGGTGGCGAACGATGCATACTGCATGGTGATGATGAGTCTGAGTCTTTTCTGTCCGAGATGATAGGCACACCGCCGCTTGCCGGTGTTCGCCATATGAGCATGGAATCGCTTTACGAGTACGGCAGCCGAGCCGGAGTTTGGCGTCTATTGAGGTTATTCAAGGAATATGGTGTCCCGCTGACAGTATTTGGCGTAGCCATGGCACTGGAGCGTCACCCGGAAGTTGCAGAAGCGGTGCTGCAGGATGGCCATGAGATCTGCAGCCATGGCTACCGCTGGATCAATTATCAGTATATGGATGAAACTGAAGAGCGTGAGTATCTGCAAAAAGCGATTGAGATCATAAAAAAGGTTACCGGCAGCAGACCCCTTGGCTGGTATACCGGCCGAACAAGCCCGAACACGCGCCGACTGGTGGCCGAAGAGGGTGGTTTTTTGTATGAATGCGATACCTATGATGATGATCTGCCCTACTGGAGCGAATTTGGAGAGCACCACCTGCTGACGATACCGTACACACTCGATACAAACGATATGCGATTTGCCAGCTACCAGGGTTTCAATTGCGGCGACCAGTTCTTCACCTATCTCAAGGACGCTTTTGACACCTTGTACGCCGAAGGGGCTGAGCAACCTAAAATGTTGTCGGTGGGACTGCACTGCCGTCTGGCTGGCCGGCCTGCCCGTACCGCTTCACTTAAACGTTTCATCGAATACGTGCAGAAGCATGAAAAAGTCTGGCTCTGCCGCCGTATCGATATTGCACGCCACTGGTATGAACAGCACCCGTTCCAGCGGGAGAAGAGGTAGATGGTCGATCCGTTTAAGGCCTGAAGTGAACTTGTCCGCTCAGGAAGAACGGGGGACCGGGCGCACTTTGTTAAACCGGCATAGCACGGCGTCCTGGAACGCATTTTAAGAACAAGACACGGCTAATTGTCTGATTTTCTCCGTTATGACCGCTCTCTTGCAATCGATAGAACAACATTCTATTGTCACAGGATATTATGGATTACCCCTTTGAACTCGGCCCCATCCGGCCCGTTGACGAGGCGGACAGCCTGCTTATCAGGACCACTCGAGGGTGCCCCTGGAACAGGTGTGACTTCTGCGTGAATTTCAAATCTTCACCATTCTCCCTTCGCCACATCGATGATATAAAAAAAGATATAGACGCCGCTGCCGATTATTTTGACGGCCACCCATTCCGCCGCTGTTTTCTCCAGGACGGCGACAGCCTGATCATGAAAACAGGGAAAGTCATTGAGATTCTCGACTATCTAAAGCACCATTTTCCAACGCTTGAAATCATCAGCAGCTACGGCAGAGCGCAATCAATGATAAAAAAGAGCCTGCCGGAACTCAAGGAACTCTGCCAGGCGGGGCTCAATCTCCTCTACTGCGGCATGGAATCGGGTTCGGATCGTGTCTTGCAGTCAATCAACAAGGGCGTGACCGCCGCAGATATTATTTCTGCGGGAGTACAGGCCAAAGAAGCCGGCATGCAATTGTCGGAATTTATCATCCTCGGGCTCGGCGGTGTGTCGTTGTGGCGGGAACATGCCAGGGAAACGGCAAAAGTACTCAACGCCATAAATCCGGACAAGATCAGGGTCCTGACAATCGGCATCAAGCCGGGCTCCGCCTTGGAGGAAAAATGGAAGAACGGTAGCTATGTTCTCCAGACCGAAGAAGAAATCATCGAGGAACAGCAGGTACTGGTAAGCCATCTCGACGACAGCATCACCAGCCATTACGCAAATCACCACGGTGTTGATCTGCTTCTCGAGGCAAGAGGCCAGTTGCCGGACGAAAAATCGAAACTGCTTGCTATTCTGGGTCGCTTCCTGGATCTATCGAAGGAAGATAAGCATAATTTCATCTTAGGGCGGCGACTCGGCATGTACCAACGGCTCGACGACCTGCAGAATCATTCTCTGTTCAACGCAGTTGATGAAAAAATGCGAAACCTGGGCCATCCGCATGCCGGAGAACTGGAATCACTTTTCCATTCGCTCAGGTCGCGGATTGTCTAAAAAAGCAGGAAAACGACGATAGTGGTCCGCTTATAACCCAAGCCTAATTCGCTGCCCCGCTTCGCTGTCCGGAAAGGATCTCCGTCAGAAACCGGACCCCTTCTTCCAGCTGCGCCACCGGGATATACTCCTTGGCAGAATGCGGGTCTTCGATACCGAGGCCAAGGGCAACACAGGGCAGTCCCCTGCCATTGAAGACATTGGCATCAAGCCCGCCGCCGGAGGCCCACATGACCGGCTCTATGCCAAGAGCTTCAGCCGCCTGGCGGGCCCGGAGCACTGCCGGGTGATCAACCGGGATATTGAATGCCTTGAAGGCATAGGACTTGGTGAACTCCATTACGGCGCCACATTCCTGCGCAGCCGAGCGGAAGGCAGTGATAACCTTGTCAGATTCAAGCTCGAGCTTTGCGTCCTGACCACTCCTCACTTCTACCCCTACCTCGGCCCGGTCCGCGACGATGTTCCGCAGCGTGCCTCCCTTGAACATACCGAAGTTCGAGGTCGTTTCCTCGTCGAGCCGGCCAGAACGGACACGCGAGATCGCCTGTGCGGCCGCAACAATGGCGTTGACTCCGGTTTCAGGGCAAATCCCCGCATGGGCGGCCTGACCGATGATGGTGAAATCCAGATCGACCTTGGCCGGCGCCCTGTTGATGATCGTGCCGACCGGCCCGTCGCCGTCGAGGATATAGCCATATTCGGCTTTCAATTCGGCATTAAGGTGGGTGGCGCCCCTGAGACCCGGCTCTTCCTGCACGGTAAAAACCACCTCAAGCGGGCCATGCCCGATTCCCTGCTCCTGCATGGCTTCGATGGTGGAGATGATTACCGCGATCCCCGCCTTGTCATCGGCACCGAGGACGGTTTCGCCCCTGCTGTAAATGCAGCCGTCCCGCAGTTGGGGCACCATATCGTCCGTCGGACCGATCGTATCCATATGGGAA
>JAHEMX010000016.1 GCA_024643445.1 Desulfobulbaceae bacterium
TCCCCTGGCGGGAGATTCCGGATAAGCGGACAAACCGGTTTATTGCAGACTACCGGGAACATCCGGTGTCGTGTTGGGTCAGAAAGATCTATAAAGACCACCGTAACCCGTGAAGGTTCCTTGAATATTTGACTTCCCGCCCGATCTCAGCGTTATGGCTGAAGCACCATTTTTCGCATGGCTTGAACTCGAACGGGTAACCCGGTCAGGCGGAATAGCAACATATGGTGAATAAAGAGCGGCGTATGATTTCAGACAGGTAATTTGCAAAATTGAGCAAATGCAATATAGTTGCATTTACCGTATTTCTGCTCCTCCCTGAATCGAAGGTATTGTGAATGAATGGTAAACTGAGCTTTTGCGCGGTTTTTTGCTGGCTCTTACTGCTGCTTGGACGGGGACTGCCTGCAGAGGC
Organism: Desulfobulbaceae bacterium; assembly: GCA_024643445.1. GTDB lineage: Bacteria > Desulfobacterota > Desulfobulbia > Desulfobulbales > Desulfocapsaceae > Ww85. Next base: position 416 of record JAHEMX010000016.1, read on the forward strand.
GGCGGACCAGGTTTTTGTCAGTGTGGTGCCGCAGAAGTTTTTTGTTGAAAAAGTGAGCGGGGGAACCATTGAGGTGGAAGTGATGGTCCCGCCGGGAGCCAGTCCGGCGACCTATGAACCCAAACCGTCCCAGATGCGGAAACTGGCGACCAGTTCGGCCTATTTTGCCATCGGCGTTCCCTTCGAGAAAGCCTGGCTCGGTAAGATCGCCGGGGTGAACCCGAAGATGAAGATTGTTCATACCGAAGAGGGAATTGAACGGATTGCCATGGCCGAACATGCACATGACGGTGAATCACCGGAAAGCGGTCAAGACAAGCATGACGGACTCGATCCACATATCTGGCTCTCTCCGCCGCTGGTGAAAAAACAGGCGGCCGTCATAAGGGACAACCTGACAGAGATGTACCCGGAGCAGAAGGCGGCGTTCCAGGAAAACTTCGCGTTATTCAGCAGCGAGATAGACAAGCTCGATACCGGCTTACGCGAGATTCTGAAAAACAAACGCGGTCTGCAGTTCATGGTATTCCATCCCTCCTGGGGCTATTTCGCCAGGCAATACGGCCTTCAGCAGGTAGCCATAGAGATAGAGGGGAAATCACCGAAGCCGGCACAACTGCAGGAATTGATTCGTCATGCCAAGGAGCATAAAATCAGCGTTATTTTTGCTCAACCGCAATTTTCCGACAAGAGTGCGCGACTGATTGCCCAGGAAATCGGGGGAGAAGTTATCATGGTCGACCCGCTGGCCGAGAACTGGCTGCAGAACATGACGGCGGTGGCTGAAAAATTCAGAGAAGCAATTCATTAGGCGGGGTTAATGATTTATCCATGAGCGAGCCCATTATAGAAATAACCGATCTGTGCTTTTCCTATAGCGGAAAGGAAGTACTCCACAGCATCGACCTTACCGTTTACGAAAGAGACTTTGTGGCCATCATCGGTCCGAATGGCGGGGGGAAAACGACCCTTATAAAACTGGTTCTCGGGCTGCTGAAGCCGACCAGGGGGACGATAATGATCAGGAATCGGCCGCCGCGTTCAAATGATACCACGCTCGGCTATGTTCCCCAGCAGATAGATCACAACCTCAGTTTTCCCGCCACCGCCCTTGATATTGTCCTGATGGGGAAACATAACCCGGACCGCCGGCGATTTTTCGGCGATGCAAAAGAGGATCGTCAGGAGGCACTCTGGGCGCTGGAAAAGATGGGTATCGTGGAGGTTGCCGATCGCAAGATTACCGATCTCTCGGGAGGACAGCGGCAGCGGGTGCTGATAGCCCGGGCACTGGTTTCCCGCCCTGAACTGCTTGTTCTTGATGAACCGACCGCAAGTATCGATACCAAGGGGCAGAAAGATTTCTATAATCTGCTGAGAGAACTGAATGATACCCTGACCATCCTGATGGTGAGCCACGACCTGCTGACCATAGCTTCTTATGCCAAGTCCATCGCCTGTGTGAACAAGCGGCTGCATTATCACCAGACATTCGAGTCTTCCGGTGATCTGCTCAACGCCTTCTATTCATGTTCTGTGGAAGAGATCTGCCCGGTTACCAGCGTCTCGCGGAATCCCCAGGCAAAACAGACAGCCGGGGGGAGGGGCGAATGATGGATGTCCTGCAGTTCGAATTTATGCGCAACGCCGTAATGGCCGGGGTATTGGCAAGTATCATCTGCGGTGTCATTGGTACGCTCATCGTGGTCAACCGGCTCGTTTTTCTTTCCGGGGGGGTGGCTCACTGTGCCTACGGCGGGGTCGGGATGGCATTTTTCTTCGGCTGGCCCTACATGATTGGAGCCGTCGGTTTTTCCCTGGTGGCAGCCCTGGTCATGGCAGCGGTATCATTGCGCTCAAAACAACGGGCGGATACCATTATCGGCGTCATGTGGGCGGTGGGGATGGCAAGCGGCATTCTGCTCCTGGATATGACTCCGGGATACAATGTCGATCTGATGAGTTACCTGTTCGGCAGTATACTGAGCGTGCCGCAATCAGAGCTTTTTGCCATGGCCGGCATCGGCGCCCTGATTTTTCTCCTGATTGCCTATTTTTTCAAGGATCTTCTGGTGATGTCCTATGACGAGGAGTTTGCGCTCGTTCGCGGCGTTCCGGTCAAACGGCTCTACTACATGCTGATCGGCATTGTTGCCATAACCGTGGTCATGGTGGTTCAGGTCGTCGGATTGATCCTGGTTATCGCGCTGCTCACCATTCCACCCTATATCGCCGAGAAGTACACGAAATCCCTGCTGCAGATGATGCTGCTGTCCTGCTGTTTCGGCATGCTGTTTACCATCGGGGGACTCTTGATATCGTATACCTACGACTTGACTTCAGGTGCGGCTATAATCTTTCTGGCGGGGATTGTCTTTTTTCTTTCTCTGCTGCTGGACAGACTGCTGCTTTATCGGAAGAAGCTTGTCATGATCCGTTCCCATGAAGAAGAGGGGCAACGCAGGCTAGAATAAAAGATGTGCCAAGACTGTGATTATCATAAAATACTTGCCGCTGCCGGGCTTGAGACGACCAGGAACCGTCTGCACGTGCTCGAGGCGATAGGAGAGAGAGGCTTTCCCCTTTCTGCCGGGGATATCTATGCACGTGTTGGGCTCCACCGGCCGATTAATCGGGTGACGGTCTACCGGATACTCGATCTGCTGGCTGAAAAAAATATTATCGAACGATTAAGCAGTCTTAAAAGAGGTTCTTATTACGGTCTGGCACCCAACGAGAACCATGCGCCGCATCCTCATTTTTACTGTACCAGCTGCGGCCGGTTGGACTGCTTGAGTCCGGGGAGTCTGGCTGTCGACACCGAACATCTGAGAAACACCTTTCCCGGGGAGATTGAGCGGGTCGAGGTGCGTGTGGATGGTCTCTGCCAGAACTGCCTGCAGCAAAAGAGCACCTGAGGTTCTGACAGGCTCCCGGCGAGAGAAAACAGCAAAGAAAACAATTCATCCCACGTCTACGAGGCCTCCGGTGAACATTACCAACGAATGGAGTGTAAAAAACTCGACTACCTTCTAAAGTGTGACGTCTCTATCAAAAAATCTTTTACTATCCAGTGGCAAGTATACCCAATCTATGATTAGGGCTTAGCTAGATCGTAGAGAAGTTGTTGGAATATCGGGTCAGCACGCAACAGGCTTCTCGCACTGGAAATCAGAGTGTCAACCTGCTCACCTGTCAGGCTGAATGAGGTGGGAATCTTGTTTAGAAACCACTTTAATTGCAGTTGTGGTACTTCCTCAAAACCTACTTGGATAAAGTAGGAAGAGACTGGATGCTCCGGGGTAGACATCAGCACTGCCCAGGTATCAAGACTTTCTTTCACTCTATCCACGGTTGCAGCATTATAGCGGTGTAATTGTACATCGGTCATGGCGTTTATTGCAGCCAGCATGGACGGTTGCTCCATTGTTGAATCCATCTCCGAATTTTGTCTGGTTGATGCATTGACAGACAGGAACACTACTCGGCGAGGAATTTTCCGTTGCATCCTGTTGATCATCGCACTGGGGCCACCTGAAATGGCTATGACATCGGTTATGGCGCGCAGTCCCATATTATCGGTGATACCACCGTCCACGAAATGTATGTATTTCCGGTTATTTTTGTCACTGTATGACTGTAAACCTTTAAGTATCTCGCCAAATTCTGCATTCGTTTTTGCTAGCTGAGTTATGTTTAGATTCCATTGGCTAGCGCTGCAGCCCTCATAGTTTTCAATCACTACCGGGTTGAAAACTACTGGGACAGCGGATGAGGCGGTAACAGCCCGAGCCACCGGAAAGGACCGGAGATCAGAACAGAGCAAATCGAAATAATCCTGGATAAAGGAAAAGCGGACGCCATAAGCCAGATCAGAAGTATTGATTATGATCATGGGACGATGGGGTTGTATCATGTCTGCAAAAGTCGCGTCATGAAAGAGAATTTCGTTGTAGTAGTCGATGGCCCTCTCGGTTCTTCCTTTACTGCTAAACCAGTATAATGGGCGAAACAAGCTCGTGGTAAGATGCCCTTCAACATCTTTGCGCAGGAATTCGCTTTCAAAAGTATCAAACGTCTTGTCACCGTGGAGGCCGTAATAGGCTGCAGTGAAACTTCCCCCAGATACCGAACTGATGTGGGTTACATAGTCAAGCAACCGCTCCTGTTTTCCCTCTCTGACAATCGGGGTATCCCGTAATTCCTGGAGTATGCCATAGGCCATGGCCGCAGCGCGGGTTCCTCCGCCAGAAAAGGAAAGAATAAAAATAAAATCCCCTGCTTGCTCGCTGTTGGCCCAGTTTTTCAAGGAATACGGCTCAGCGGTTCCAGCGTCATAGCTGGGCTTGTTCTGGATGATACCGTAGGAGGCGCAGCCACTGACAAAAGCCAGCAGTAGGCAACACAGTGCTATCCCATTCCAGGATATTACCTGGGGCGCTTTTAATTCTTGACATATTTCTGATTGGTAGTGGTATTGTTCAATTGGGGCAGACATAATCATCTTCTATCCAGAAGTTGCAGGTAGCCAGGTGTGATATGCAACGGCATCGTTTTTGATTGTTTTTACAATGGTTTCATAAAGCGTCGGTAAAAACTGCCTGGGACAAGCCGTATATACGCCTGCTATTTTTAGGTGATTTAGTAAGTCATTTACCAAAAAACTGATTTGAGCGCTGAATCCCCTCCCTTAGGCATGACCTGCAACACGTTAAACCCTTTGTCGGATGAAAAATAAACGCGACCACCATAGCCCGGAGTGAGGAGCGAACCAAGGGTCATCGGTTCAAAGAAATCCGAAGCGGCGATTACTTTCCCCGTTTTCGAATCCCGCCAGGTAACCTGTTCTTTGAAATTAACGGTAAACATTGCTCATCAATCGGCTCGGCCTCAATGCAGGTACGTTCTTTTGCGTAGAGACCTATCTCTCCGGCAACGGTCCGTTGGCGGCCTTATGATTTGGGCTGGCACCGATCGTTGCTACCTTCTATTCAATCTTTGGCTCGACAACAGTTCCTAACAACCGACAGGCTAAGTGGCAATGATCAGCCAGACTACTTGCCCGATACCGCTGCGTCGGGTACCACCTGCAGGGCATAAAAACTCTTGCCGACTGCGGTAGGAAAATACACCCGTCCACCGAAACCCGGCGTTGTCAGGGAATTTATGGTCAAGGGTTCAAAAAAATCGGACTGGGCGATGATCTCGCCGGTGGCTGCATTGCGCCAGGTAAGCTGCTCCTTGTAATTTGCCGTGAAAAGGGCTGCCTTGATCGGCTCCTTCTCCACGTTCTGCTTCATATTGGTCAGCAGCAGCACCCGATTGTCTTTTGGTCCAATTAGCGGCTGAAAGGTAGTCGTTACGTTATCGAGTACGAACAGCGTTTTCAGCTCACCACTGTCCGGATCGAGCTTTATACCGGCAACCTTGCGCATACCCATATCGGCTGAATAAATCATGTGATTTTCCGGATCACCGCCGCACTTGGGCGGGGCAAAGCTCCACTCTCCCGGTTTCAGTTGTCCGAAGGGGAACACGATTTTCATCCGTTTCGCGTCTCTTGTATCCGCGACAAGGATGCTTGAAGACGCAGTGCTGCTGCCCGCGCCGTTGAGTTGGAAGGCGACCCATTGCCCCATCATGGTCGGTGCTGTCGCCGTTGTCTGGCCTTTCTGCATCGGGTAGATCACCCAGGACTCATCAGCTGACAGCTTTTTTACTTCCGGGTTCCAGAAGTAGCGCCTTGCGCTGGTGTTCATGCCAATGTAGATGGCGATTTTATTCTCATACATGGTGATAATGTGCGGCGAAGAGGCAGGCTCCGGCAGTTGCAGCATATCGAGTACTTGGAGTGTGTCCGGGTTGAGCGCCACCAATACCGAGTTTGGTTGCTTCATACCCTTCTCTGTGCATGAGATAATCGCCATCGTTCCCTGCTCTTCGCATCCCAGCGGACGAGTTTGATCCTTCAAAATCAGTGTGCGGTCAGGTGCTACGGTGACGTGCTTGAAGTTGGTATCTCCTACCGGTGCCTCGCCTGTCGGCAAGGTATTGTGGTTGACGATGGAGCCATCGACCGGGTCGATGAGTACCACTTGATTTGCCCAGGAAAAGACAATCTTGCCGTTGTCGAGCAGGTTCAGGTTGGCATTTGCAATCCAGTGACCAGAGGCGTTCAGGTTGTCCAGGTAGGTTCGCCAGATCTCCTTGCCGGTAGCTGCGTCTGCTTTTGCCATCCACGGGCCGACAGGCACCGGATTGGCCAGCGTAGGGTATTCGCCCCCGACGATATACAGATCGCCCGGTTTACCGTTGTTGATGTAGGAAATACCGTCGTAAATAGCAGGGCTGCGCCAGGCGAGTACCCGGTTCGCCCCGTCACTGCTTCCCAGGAAAGTGGCGCAGGGAAACAGGCCGCTGCGTTCAGAATCAGAAATCTCGGCCCCGTTAAGCGAAGAATAGTAGCCCGGGGTCATTATGTTCTGCTGGCATGCCAGTTCTTTCGCATACAGGCCAACGTCGCCGGCAAGCGGACCGCCAGCTGCAAGCTCGTTGGCGCTGAGGCCAACTTTCTCGATGCGATGTTCCACCTTGGCACCGATGAAGGTGCCAAACAGGCGGTATCCAGCCACCAGGAGGATAGCGATGATGACAAGCCCTGCCAGTTTGAAGCTTCCTGATCGTTTCATTTCAGTTACCTCGTCTAATGATCATATCAGCCAGGGAACCAGGTTACTTTTTCAATCCCAGCTTCTCGAAGGTTTCCTTGTCGGTATACTCACCGTGCGGATAATATGGACCCATCACTGCTTCTTCCATGCCTGGCTCCGTTACCTGGTTGGGGCTTTGTTTCCATTCCGGGTTGTTGGCGATGAAGCGGAGCATCAGCATGCCGAAATCGGTACGATTTTTCGGACCATCAATGCCCTCGCCTCGGGGACTCCACTCGATCCATGCCACACCGTTATCAGGGGTTGCATTTGCGGGTCTGTCTTCCTTGCGGCTGTATACAATCGTATAGTTGCCGTTTTCGTCCAGTGGCACCTGCATGTCTGTCAAGGCATCGACAATCTGCCCCGAAGGTACCGCTTCGCAGCTGACGAGAGACCAGTACTGGGTTTGTGCCTCGGGCATCACTTCCAGGCCCCGGCCTCCGGTTCCAGCGTATGTGTCAGGGAAATCCGGCATTTTACCACGCATGACATAGACCGGTCCGAACTTGCGTGAAAGCTGGATAAACATATACTCGGTTTCAGGGTCTCCCCCTCCGTCAATGGCGCTTTTATAGGGTATTTTATCCCGCTCTGCCGGTGGTTTGAAAGAGCCGAGAATAGAGTAGCGGATGTTCCAGTACTTCTCCCACCTGGGTTCTTTTCGGGCTGGAGCCGTCGCTGGATCGAGGGCTGGATCGTTGTCTTTTGCGTGCAGCAGACCAAACCACTGCTCTGCGGTTATCGGCTGTTTCGTTGCTCCTTCAAGAGGACGTCCGAATTTTTCAACCACCTCCGTGGCCGAGAGTTTCGTATCATCTGCTAGCGTCCCGGTATATGTCGGCAGACCGGCACCTTGTTCAGGTGATGCGGCCGGTCCCCAGCCGGCCCCGTCACTTCCCTGGTCAGGGAGGTAGGTGCGGTTGACGAACATAAGCTCGCCGCCTTCCTTGCCGACATAGAGGGTGTTCGGTTTGCGCTGTTTCGAGTCTTCGGGGGAGCTGTCTGCCAGGATGTGCAGCGTGAAATTGCGATTCTCGGTGAGCCTTTTGGCACCGGCTCTGAATGGATTGATTGAACCTGGGTCAGGTGCGATGTGGGGACCCGAGAGATCCTCGCCGATTGATACAAAGGTACCGTGCTCTGCCTTGTAGAGTGCGAACTGGAAATAACGGGCATGAGGGAAGGTGTAGTTTAGCGTCAGGCTGCTTCCGGCAGGCATCGCCAGCCGGCCGATAAAATAGGTCGACTGCATATCCGGCCACAGATTCGGGTTCTGGACCGGCCTCGGATATTCGAGATGATGCCAGTATCCCCAACCCCTTGGTCCCTGAAAGAGACCATCATGCCCGTATCGTGTGTCTGTGCGTATAAAGTTCTCAATTGACTTGTCGCCAAACCGTTTGGCCCCCAATGCGTTCAGGTTGCGAACGGGAACCAGGGGAGGCGGCTGCCAGGATCCCTGTCCGAGTGGATAAACAGTAGGCGATTCGGTCTTTGGCCAGTACAGACGCATTACAACAAACATGGGGCCATCGGGTGCCGGCAGCCAATTTGATTCATGATCCTTTCCGGGAGAACCGTTCTGAACGTAAAGGGTAAGGGAACCGTCAGCGTTTTTCTTGAGCTGCGGACTCATGGGTGAGTTGATGAGATAGCGGCTGATCGGGTTGTCTATCAGCAGCTGGGTCGCACCGTCATACATGGTGATTGACCAGAATGCATTCACCGGCGGCAACTGACCAGGAGCGAAGGTCATCTGGTAGTCGTGTTTGCTTCCGTCAAGTAAGATGCCATTCTGGTCGTTTCGGGTGAACGGATAAACTGCCTCAGCCTCGCTGTTTCCATAAATGCCAAGCTTGGCGGCTGCTGCCCGTAAAGCCCAATTACCGCCATAGAACTCTCTACTGCCTGCTGCAGAACCAATCTGCCAGCCATTCACCGTGGTGCCGACGCTCTCGGCCGTCTTCTCAATTTTGGCAAATGCGGCCTTTATGCCTTCTCCGATAGCCGTTTTTATCTCTACCGAAATTTCTCCATTCTGAGACTTTTTGCCTGTCCCGATGCCGAGGAGGGTAAACTTTTCACGCAACGGTTTTTCTACTGCCGCAGTTCCAACCGGGGGGCAGAACTGCAGGAGAAAATCAAGATACTTGATAAAGCCGGATGAAAACGCTTCCTGTTTAAATTCTGGCCAGTCAATAGCAGCAGCGGGGGCCGGTGCTGATTGACCAAGAAAGGAGGAAAGAGGCTGTATTGTATAACCGGCCTGAACTTTCTTGACGTTTTCAATATCTTCCGGGTTGAATAGTTGAGTTCGATAGATGATCAGGCTGAACTGGGTCTCACTCCGAAAGCTCTGAGCAATGTTTTTGGGAAGATCATTATTTGATTCAGGTCCTTCGACCATATAGCAGGCGGCACCGTTGCCAGTGCTCCGACTTCCCACATAACCGTAATTATCAGAGTACATATCGACGAGCTGCACATCATAATATCGTTCTTTATCAATCTCCGGCATGCACAACACCATTGGCTCAACTCGCAGGTCGAGAAGCGCCATCGAGTATGGTGTGTCGCTGTTGGGAGAACTGATGGAGGTGTCCTTGGGCGTGAATACACGCGCTTCGTTGTGGATATGATTGATGGGTGCTTTGAACTGGCCCGAGTTGCGGTCAATGAAATAGTCATGCATGACTTTATAGCCGACGATCATCGGAAAGCCATAGAGGAACGCTTCTTCGGAGATCTGCCCGATCTCCTCTGCTGAAGGCGATACCGGAGCAGCAAAGGCTTTATGCGAAATTCCTATGGTACTGCAAAACAGCAACGCAACAGCAATGCTATAAACCATCGATCTGGTGAGAAATGTGTTTGTTATCATATCCAATTCTCCTGTTGAGATGGACCTGTCCCGGTGATTAAATCGTTACCTGCTCTCCAGTCCTGAGTTAGGCTACTTTCTTGTGTCACGATCATTTTAACGTGTTAATATCGTATAAGATTTCAAGTTGATATCCCAGATTTGCCGACACCAAGACTATCTTAATCAAGATATCGAGCATACTTCTTAATGACTTGCACATGGTTGCTAGAATCGAAAACCGATTCCCAGTATCGGGCCACCCATAGCCAGGTCTTGAAGTACCTCATCACTGCCAAAATCATAACTCAAGTATCGATAAGCAAGCCTGATGTCACCCCATGAAAAGCGGTATCCTATGCCAGCTAGGGCCTCCCAGGTCAAATTTGCTTGACCGGTTCCTATGTCGGCATAATAGGGCAGGTACCAATGCTCGTTCAAATTAATGTTCCCTCTCACACCAATCACACCATCCAGAGAACTCATTGATTCGGATATCCTAACCGACGTATCGAGCTGAGAAAAGAGGCCTGAAGCACCAACGGTCGTATCAATAGCTCCGGTCAGATAACGAACACCACCGACAACGGCTAACGTTCCTTGACGGGTTTGTAAGACTTCATATGAGACGCCGGCTGAAACAATCCATGAAATTATGCCAAGATCAATTGAAGCAGTAACCGGGGGGCCACTGCCTGGACTTACAAGTGTCTGGTTATTGTCGCCGTTAACGTCCATGTAAATGACATCAGTAAGAAGCCCCCACTTACCATGTCTGGCCTCAAATGCGCCCATAAAGATCATCTTCAGATTTTCAATGATTTGAGAGGCATCAAAGCTGAGATCATCACCCTGGCCCGGGCCCCTCGGGAATTTCATCAGTGAGTCAACCGATGAAAACCAGCCATAGAGCGTTAATTCATATTGCCATGTTTGTTCTTCATCCTGGGCTGCAACATCGTTCACGCTGAAAAAAAACAAGAGAAATACCATGTTCACCATCACCGTTTTTTTTATTTGCCACTCAAGTAATTTCATTTATTGTCCCCCTGATTGTTCTGATATAGTGACCTGGAATTCAATCGAACCATGGGCAGATACAATTATTTAGAGTGCAGTCCTATTGCATGCCGCTGTGACAGATACAACGGAAGTCACTGAAAATGAAACTAATGGGTACCTTGAATAATTGCCTTTTCGCCCGATCTCTGAGTTATGCTCGAAATTTTATCCTCGGAATATCAATTGTATGCCTGTGGTAAAATTTCTCGTATGCCTTGATCTCAAACGAAACATCTGATTTTTCAAAGTACCCTAATGCAATGGGAGTGGCGGTTTTGGCATATTTCACCTCAAGCCTCATCTCGATTGCAGCTTAGAGGCGCCCAGGGCCCCGAAGGCCGACTCCAACGCCATGGTATCCGACACCGACACCACCGCCGATTCCAATCCTGTCAATAAACAGCGTGGTTTCGCCACCATTTTCAGGAAGAATACCGTCGATAAGTTTATAGCTATATATGAGATCGGAACCGTCGATTCGGGGGTTGGTGATTTCGACAACGGCAACGGTGTTTTCATCTTTGCCGGGCTCATAAATTGATAATGTGGCATTCGGCGGGTTTGCGCTGAAATTATCTTTGCCTGCTTTTGTTGTCCATTCATCAAGATATTGGCTCATTTTGAGATGCCCGGCAAGGCGATCCGGTCGGTCTGAAAAGAACAGCGTCTGCTGACTGACGTCCACAAGGCGGAAGGTCCTGGCCACTTCATCCACTTTTAGGTCCTTGGCAACATGGACGAACATGAACATAGGCTCATCGGCCGGCTGAGAAGAGGTTGCCGCAGCGGTGCAGAATGCCGTTCCTGACATCATGAGTGAGGCCAACAGAAATCCCAGGAAGATAACTGTTCTCCTCTGATCTAATATTTTAAAAATACTCATAGTTTTGTCCCTCCTTCGATTGTCTTTATAAACTGCATTTTACCTATTTTTATCTTTTATGCGGCAGAATATTCTGCACGAAGACGTACACGAGATTAACATCCCCCAATATGGCTTTTTAGAAACGACTTCCACACTTCTGATAATCGACATTGTTGACAACGACCGAGGCAGATGCCTTTGGTAGGCATCTCCATGGACCTTCTCCTTTAGTTTCTATGTTTCATTCTGTATGACCGTGGCGCTTCTGCTCGCAAGTGCTTCAAGCAATAATACCCATGTCCTTATCTGTAGATCAGCCATATTCCTCTGGAGATTGAGTGCCATAGATTCAAAATTAAGCCCGGTTTTCTCTGGCCGTGCGAGTACCTCATCACAATCAGCACCGTTTTCCGGCATCGGAACCTGTAACTCGCCTGCTTTTAAAAAATCGCTCACAACAGATTCTGGCAAAGATGTGACCGTGAGCGGAGCAATGAGATTATTTGCGACTAAATTCTCAGCAGCTGTTGCTTGCCCTTCTGCGGCATGTACCCAGATCAGCCGTAAAAACCTGGCACCCCCATTGTAAACTCGTTCCCATTTCTGAGATTTGTGTATAATCCGCATTGATCGATAAATCTTTCTAGCGAGAGCGATACCTACCTGCATCGCAGTCACCTGACCCATTTCCTTTGAAATTGCTTCAACCAGAGGAGAAATGGCAATGGAAATGAAGACTGGAACAGCAGGATTAAGACCAGTCTTGATTCTTTTTTCAATACCGCGGATATATGCATCTGCAGCATTCAGGTATTGATCGTGTGAACAGAGGTGAACAATGTTTATTGGGATTCCTTTGAACACGAGATCCTCAATTAGATTTAAATGTTCAGGATACCCAGGGACAGCAATAAGCACATTCTGGCGTTTAAGTTGCGAATGTAAATCAATAATCGAAGCCTTCAGTTCTTCTGGTTCACTCAACCTCAGAGGAGAGAACGGAATCGATATCCAGCCGTCGACACTATCCGTATTATCAAACGTATGTCTCAGCATATCAGCAGTATAGCCAACATCTTCTAGAATCAGATCAAAGGCCAGCGATTCTCCGCACATTCCGTTTTTGATTTTTTTCGAGATTGACCTGTTATAAACATCACTGTTGCTCAGTGCCTGGCAAACGGCATAGGGGCTTAAGGATATGCCTGTTACTGACCAGTCCTCAATATGCCTGATTAGCGATCCATCATAAACAATATCGCGAGCGACATGATCCAGCCATAAACTCTGACCAACGGTTTTCAGGTTCAAGAGCATTTTAGGCTTTTGCCTCGAATTCACTGATTAATGAAGAATCGACAAAGTTTTCTGGGCCGATTCTCCTGCAGACCGGATCGTCAAAATTCTCTGAAGAATTAATGAGCAAGGATCAGGCCAATCTTAGAACAGCCTGATTTTTTCCATTATGTAATTGCAGTTATTGATTTTTATAGCATTGAGACAAGGCAGGCAGAATTGATAAAAAACGCAATTTGCTGCCAATAGTTGAGGATTTGCGAAATATTGAGGGTGGTTAGGATGGTCGTTCTATCTTCAGTTTTTTAATTCTATAGCGTAACGTACTTGGATGGATATCGAGAATTAACGCCGCACCGCCTGGACCTTCAATCTTCCAGTTTGTCATACTGAGAACACCCCGGATATGGTCTCGTTCGAGTGAATTGAGGCTTTTAATCGGGTGATTAGATGAATCAGGTTGTTCGGGTAAAAGTTGCTCACCGATGACTAGGCTATTGCCTGGGCTGAGTATGATGCTGCGTTCTATAAGATGCTCGAGTTCTCTGACATTTCCCGGCCACGAGTAATTCAGCATTTTCTCCCATGATCGTTTTGATATACTATTGATCTCTTTTCGTATCTTGCGAGAATATGTTTCAATGAAGTGCTGGGCGAGAAGCGGGATATCATCCCTTCTCTGGCGCAGTGGTGGAATGGTGATAGGAAAAACGTTTAGACGGTAGTAAAGATCTTCACGGAAACGTCCAATCCTCATATCTTCCTTCAGATTTCGGCTTGTCGCAGCTATTACCCGCACATCAACTTTTATGGTCTTGGTGCTGCCCAGCATCTCAAATTCCCCATCCTGGAGCACCCTTAAAAGTTTCGTCTGCAATTCCAGAGGCATTTCACCAATCTCATCAAGAAAAATCGTTCCTTTATTGGCAACTTCAAAACGTCCTGCCTGAGAAGCGTGTGCTCCGGTATATGAACCCTTTTTCCTGCCAAATAACTCACTTTCAACGAGGTTATCCGGTAAAGCTGCACAATTAACGGTGACAAAGGGTTGGTTGCTACGGTCACTCATTTTGTGAATGGCATTGGCAATAACTCCTTTACCTGTACCTGTTTCACCAAGAAGCAATACCGTTGCTGATGTTGGGGCGACCTTACTGGCTGATGCGAGAGCAGCCTTGAATGGCTTACTTTGGCCGATGATATGATCATATCCCTGTTCCGTTGTAAGGTCTGCACGCAAAAAATAATTTTCCTGTTCCAACTGCAGTTTGAGCCGTTCAATTTCATCCAGATTGCGTTTCAGTTGTTGATTTAACTGTTTACTCTCACTGACGTCGATAGAGATACCGAGCATGCGTGCTGGGTTCCCATTAGTATGGAAATAGGGCCGCCCTCTTGAATAAATCCAGGTAGGAAATTCGGTATCGCTTTGTATGCGATACTCAACAATGAGCTGTTCCCTCTTATTAAAAGCCTTGGCAAGGGCCTGTCTGACCCCTGCAAGGTCTTCCGGATGCACAGATTGCTCAAAACGAGACATGCTGATCGCCTCATCAGAGCCATATCCGAAAAGTTTACGGGCTTTTTGCGTGGCCCAGAACACGCCGGTTTCAAAATCGAGTTCCCAGAGTCCAGCTTCAGCGGACTCGGCAGCCAGAGCAAGCCTCGCTTCGCTCTCAATCAGTCTATTCTCAGATCGCTTTCGCAGAAGGGCGTTAGTAAACAGCTCTGCCACTAGTTTAAGGCGCCTCACTTCTTCGCGACTCCAGGTGCGCTCCTCGTGGAATCTGTCGAAACTGAGGGCTCCAAGAATCGGTTCACCACCGGCCATAAGAGGAATAACCACTGATGACTCGGCACCGAAGAAAAGGCGAGTCTCTTTATCAAGAATGGCTTCTTCTGGTAAATCTTTATTGGAAAATGCGAGTGTTTCCCCTGATAATATTTTACTTGTTATCCAGGGAAACGTTTTAGAAGCATCTATGTCAGCCGGGCGCTTAGGGCCACTGGGCGGGCTATATACATGCGTGACTGTCATTATACTTGAGTCCTTTGTTGACCATTGCCATAGGACTGAGAAATCAAGGTTTAGACAATTGCATATTCGGCGCTGGGTATCTTCAATAACGCTGTCAATTTTGTCAACGCTGAGATTGATAAAAAGAGCGGATATAGAAAGTAATAATTCTTCAAAATTGTCTTTTTGCGCTACAGATTGTTGAAGGTTGTTACTCGTTATCTGCATTTTCTCCAACTTTATTGTTAGTTAAAGGTAAAATCATGAATAAGAGAGTTGCGGATAGAATACAAAGAATCCCTTTTCGCTCACTATATCAAGTTTGATCATCACTTTATGATATATGTAAGGCTGCCAATTGGCAATGTTAATCAATTTCTGATATTTGAACATTTAGATATACTTCCTGATATGTTACAGCCCCCCTCCAATGCAATCGAAGAGGCTTGTATTGGAAATGTTAACCATTTGAAAAGTATGAAAATTCACCTTGTTCCTGTCGCGCTGAGATAAATACACAACCTCGGGAATCCCGATCGGGATAGAAATTGGTTATTGCGAACCAGTGGGTACGTAGCTGCAATGGCTGCAGGTCCCACCTGATCAAAGCCAAGCCGGCAGGTCAGTAGTGAAGTCTGCGGGTTAGCCCGGTAACGGGAGTCCGAAGCCAGATGGATCAAGGATGCAGACTCTTGTAGTGAGCCCCGAAATAGGCAATCGTGGTCTGATGATAGCTTCCGGTGCATTGGAAGTGAAAGCCGATGGTCTCAGGAAGCCGGAAGGCCGCAGAACTGGACACGCTATGGCAAGTGTCGAGGTCACCACCGGGGTCTGAGGCCAGGGCATGTATTCACAGGGTTGGCGTGGGAACTCGGGATAGCCATTTGTCTCCTTGCACAGATCACGGTGAGGAAAGCGTACCCCGACTTCCAGGCATATAGGGAGAGAATACCCCGCCCTTCATGCGAGCCTATTTTCTTTAGGGATACAAAAGTAGACGGGTATGCAAGGTACCAGGTGCGGATAGCGAAGAGCTAACAATCCTGGGACGGGCATATGGCAGTCTTAGTAGATCATAGTACCGATGGACATTTGTTGTCTGAGAAGGTGGGGAACCAAGGCCCACGGGACCCACTTTAGGGAAGGAGAAACCAGGCATAACACTTCTCTGAAGGGAAAGACGAAGGTACTCAGGGACCACAATTCATTTCAACGTAACTTCAGGAATTGCGAAAGCAAGAGGGCAGCAATGTTATGCGCCAGATGGGGTAAGACCTGCCTGGTAATGCACAGGCGTTGAGTTTGTGTATTCTGAGGAACCGGATGAGGAAAATCTTCACGCACGGGACTGTGGGGGGGCGCCGGGTAACCGGTGCTTCTACCCGGATACATCTTCATGTCGGAGGTAATTGTGATGGTTGTCAGATTTTATAACAATT
>JAHEMX010000017.1 GCA_024643445.1 Desulfobulbaceae bacterium
ACCGCGCCTCTGTCCGATGGTATACCGGTACAAACCCTGGTGGCGGCCGATTTCTTCACCGGCCGTGGTGACTATTGGCCCCTCCGGTGGTGCAGCATGGATCTGGTCAGCAAGAAAATCGGCCAGCCGGGTACCGCTGAAAAAACAGACGTCCTGGCTTTCTCTTCCCCTGAAATCGGTAAAACCGTGGCTTTCAACCAAACGATAGGTGTCTTCCTTGAGCATCGAACCCAGTGGGAAGATGACTCGCTGCAGCTGCTGCGGGCGCAGTCTGGACAGGAAATAAGACTGATCCTTATGTGGATCGAGTCCTGTTTTCAAGCTGATATCATCTTCGCGATCATCGATTCGGGCATAGTGTCCGGTGGCAACATAGTCGGCTCCTGTCGACATGATCATATCCATAAACAAGCCGAATTTGATTTCATGATTGCATATGGCACAGGGATTGGGGGTCTTGCCTGCAAAATAGCTCCCGGTGAAATAATCAAGCACGAGCTTCCTGAATTGTTTTCTCAGGTCAACGACATGGATCTTGATGCCGATTGCATCGCCAAGCCACTGAACCCGCTCATTTTGTTCGTTGAAAGAAGGCAGGTCGAGGTCCATTAAAAAACCGCTGACACGATATTTTTTCTTCAGGATCAGGGCGCAGGCGGTGGAGTCTACACCGCCGCTCATGGCGATGCCGATATGCGGCCGGGTCATTGTATTCCTTGCGATTACCGTTATTGTTCTGTAAAAACCAGTTCGTGCTGGTGTCGTATAGCAATCATCGATCGCCACGATACGGATTGCGATCAGAGAAATTAAGATAGTGCAGGATGAAGGAAAAACAAACAAGGAAGTCAATGGCTCCAAAGATACCTGAGTTGCTCGCTCCGGCGGGCAGTTATGAAAAACTGGTGACAGCCGTCCATTACGGTGCGGATGCGGTTTACCTCGGCGGGGTGAAGTACGGTCTCAGGGCAAGGGCCGGAAATTTTGACAATGAAGGGTTGCAGAAGGCGGTACGCTATGCCCATCAACACCATGTTGCTGTCTATGTAACGGTCAATATCATTGCGCATAACGAAGATATGACCGGTCTTGGCGAGTACCTGTCCTTTCTTCAGGGAGCCGGTGTCGATGCCATTATTGTTTCCGATCCCGGAATCCTCGCCGTTGCAGCCGAAACGGTACCCGATCTGCCGCTCCATCTGTCAACCCAGGCGAACGTGACGAACTCACGGGCCGCTCGCTTCTGGTTTAATCAGGGTGTGAGGAGATTGAATCTGGCGCGGGAGTTGTCACTGGATGAAATTCGATCGATCAAAAACGCGGTCGGCGGAGAAATAGAGATCTTTGTTCACGGCGCACTCTGTATTTCCTACTCCGGCCGCTGCATGCTCTCGCACTATATGACCGGGCGTGATGCAAACCAGGGAAATTGCGCCCATCCCTGCCGTTACCAGTATGCCTTGCTGGAGGAGAAACGTCCCGGAGAGTATTTCCCGGTGGAAGAGGATGAGCGTGGCACCTACATTTTCAATGCCAAGGATTTGTGCCTTCTGGAACGTCTTCCGGAACTGGTTGCGGCGGGTGCTGATTCGTTGAAGATAGAAGGGCGGATGAAATCGATTTTTTATGTCGGCGGGGTTGTCCGGCTCTACCGCGCCTGCCTGGATTACCTGAAATCCCTTGCTCCTGAAGCCTGGGAGCATCCCGGACAGATAGAAATACCCCCCCACCTGCTCGATGAGATCGCCAAAACCGGAACACGGGACATGACCCAGAATTTCTTTGATAAAAAACCGGGTGCAGCCGAAATGCTTTACCGCACGTCCCGGTTTGAGCAGGTCTATGAACCGGTGGCGGTAATCCGCCAGATCGGCGAGGGAACGCTCGTGGAAGCGAGGAATGTTCTGCAAACCGGTGATACTATCGAATATATGCTTCAAGGGGCTGAAACCGAAGAAATGCAGGTAAATCGGATGAGCGACGAGCGGGGCG
This sequence comes from Desulfobulbaceae bacterium, assembly GCA_024643445.1. Taxonomy (GTDB): domain Bacteria; phylum Desulfobacterota; class Desulfobulbia; order Desulfobulbales; family Desulfocapsaceae; genus Ww85. The sequence continues at coordinate 1,993 of JAHEMX010000017.1, forward strand.
ACACGGTCATGCGTGCAAACCCGGGAGACCGTGTCTATATCGGATTTTCCTGCGTTACCGGGGGGCTCGAGGTAAACGGCATGTTCAGGCGCAGACGGGGACCTAGCGATATATCGTCCTGACGAAGTCCGGCCGCAGGCGATAACTGATACATTGCAGGCTGTCGGCGCTAAAGGTGATGAAGTTCTCAGCTTTTATTGTGCCATGCAGGTGACTGATAAAGAAAAGATTTTATGGCGATGCTGCTGTCCAGGTTCAGCGTATGATGGATCCGTATTTATGATATCCCGAAGGGGCGGTGGTATTTGGCATCAGCATGCCCCGTTTACCGATAATCGTGCCGGGATTGGTTACGGAATTGCAGCCTGTTTGTGCGCTATCGCCGAGGATGGCGCCGAACTTGCGCATACCGGTGTCAACTATCCCTGATTCGAGAATGATCTTGATGGTGCCGGGAATGAACTTCAGGTTCGCACACTTTGTTCCGGCGCCAAGGTTGGTATTGGCGCCCAAAATGGAATCGCCGAGATAGGCAAAGTGACCTGCCTTGGCGTCATCGAAAAAAATGGAATGCTTGATTTCGGTGGCATGGCCTGCGACACATCGGTTGCCGATAAGACAATAGCCGCGCAGGTAGGCGCCCTGTCTCACTTCCGTGTTGTCACCGATAATCGACGGTGCCTTGATGGTGGCCCCTCCTTCGACCAGTGAGCCGCACCCTATCGTAATCCTGCTGCCGATAAGGATGGCTCCTGCCATGAGCAGCGTCGCACCGGCAAGGTGCGTGCCGTTTCGTGAAATGATCAGGCCTCCTTTGTTCGTGTCACCCTGTTCAACCCTGCACGTATGGGCGGGGATTTGCATGCCTTCATGGATAACAACCGGTTCTGCAAGCGGAATACCGCTGGTCAGAAGGGGCGGAAGAGCGGCTGAATAATCGTATGAATCCATATATGACTTCAGATTCTTCAGTCCGGACCAGACAGGCTCTCCTGCAGAAAAAACAGAGGCATGCCGAAACGCAGGAAGATTGAAAAAGGTATCTGCAGTAACCATTTGAGTTTCCCCGTGTTGGTATTCACCTGAAAAGAGCTTACTATTTTACGAGAACCATAACACTATTCTTGAAATACTATAATTGTTCAAGAAATTTTCCCGGCGGTGGGACTCCAAGCCAGAAGTATCTTGACTTCCAGGGGGGTAATGTTTAGGTTTTCCAGCATTTTAGTGGGCAGAAAATAGTTGCGGACAATGGCTTAACCGAGCGGATTTCGCTCTGGCTTAGTTTGAAAATTAAAGAAGCAGGTGCGCTGCATCAGTGCAGCCGTGGAGGTGTGCGTGGAATTTAATGATTCACTCAGCATTGGCATGGATGATTTGTCCAGAGACAATGATCTGGAAATTCCGGAAGTTCTGCCGATGATGGCGGTGAGGGATGTCGTCATCTTTAATTATATGATTATTCCCCTGTTTGTCGGCCGCCCGGGCTCTGTTGAGGCCGTTAACGACGCATTGAATTCGGACAAGCTGCTGATGCTTGTTACCCAGCGTGACGCTACAAAAGACAATCCGGTTCCGGATGACCTCTATGACGTCGGCATGGTCTGCATGATCATGCGGACGCTGAAGCTGCCTGACGGCAGGCTCAAGGTACTGGTTCAGGCGATGTCCAAGGCCCGCATCGAGAAATATGTGCGAACTGAACCAAGTTATCAGGTATCGATCAAAGTCGTCGAGGATGAGGAAGCATCAGAAATTTCTGTGGAAATGGAAGCCCTGATGCGGACCGTGCGCGAACAGACGGAAAAGATCATGTCGCTGCGGGGCATACTCTCTGCTGATCTGATGATGATTATCAACAATATCGAAGACCCCGGCCGACTCGCCGACCTGATCGGATCCAATCTCCGTCTGAAAATTTCTGAATCCCAGTCCATCCTTGAGGAAGTGAACCCGGTAAAGCGACTGCGCCTGGTTAACAGTTTGCTCAGCAAGGAGCTGGAAGTATCAACGGTTCAGGCGAAGATCCAGAATGATGCCAAGGAGGAGATGAGCAAGTCGCAGCGGGAGTATATTCTTCGGGAGCAGATGCACGCCCTGCAGAAGGAGCTCGGCGACGCTGATGAGCGAACCCAGGAGATCGAAGAGCTTGAGCACAAGCTGAAAAAAACGAAAATGGCGAAGTCTATTCGAAAAGAGACGCGTAAACAGATTCGCCGCATGGAGATGATGCACCCCGATTCCTCGGAGGCGACCATCATCAGGACCTATATCGACTGGATCCTGGATTTGCCCTGGAAAAAGAGTACCAGGGACCAGCTCGATCTGAAAGAAGCGAAACAGGTGCTGGATGAAGATCATTTCGGTCTTGACCGGGTGAAGGAGCGGATTCTTGAATTTCTTGCCGTCCGCAAGTTGAACCAGTCCACCAAAGGGCCGATTCTCTGTTTTGTCGGCCCTCCGGGCGTCGGTAAAACATCACTGGGACAGGCTATCGCCCGGGCCATGGGGCGAAAATTTCACCGCATGTCGCTCGGAGGCATGCGCGATGAGGCCGAAATCAGGGGACATCGGCGCACCTATATCGGCGCCATGCCAGGACGGATTATCCAGGGGCTGAAGACAGTCAAGTCGAACAACCCGGTATTCATGATGGACGAGATTGACAAAATCGGCGCCGATTATCGGGGTGATCCCTCCTCGGCCCTGCTCGAGGTCCTCGATCCTGAACAAAATGTCGAATTCTCCGATCACTACATGAATCTGCCCTTTGATCTCTCCAAGGTCATGTTCATCACCACGGCCAACATTGCCGATACTATCCCGGGGCCGCTTTATGACCGCATGGAAGTTATTCATCTGGCCGGCTATACCCTCGAGGAAAAACTTGTTATTGCCAACCGCTACCTGCTGCCGCGACAGGTGCGGGAAAACGGCCTGAAAAAAGGTCAGCTGCGCATAGATGACGCGACCATTACCCAGATTATCACGCATTATACCCGGGAAGCCGGGCTGAGAAACCTCGAACGTGAGATCGGCAAAATCTGTCGGAAGATTGCCCGGAAAATCGCCGAAGGTGGCAGCGGACCATACACCTTGTCGGGCAGGAACATTGAAAAGTATCTCGGGCCGCCGAAAACCATACCCGAGGAAATGGAATCCCTTGATCAGCCCGGCCTGGTCACCGGACTGGCCTGGACCGAATACGGGGGGGAGATCCTGCACATCGAGATCAACCTGATGCCCGGCAAGGGCAAACTGATCATGACCGGTCAGCTCGGCGAGGTGATGAAGGAATCCGCCCAGGCGGCACTGACCTACTGCCGGAGCCGCTCAACGGACCTGCCGGTAAAAGAGGACTTTTTCGATACGACTGACATCCATATTCACGTGCCCGCCGGCGCCATCCCGAAAGACGGTCCGTCCGCCGGTATTACCATTGCGACGGCACTGTATTCCGCCATAACCGGAAAGAAGGTTCGCAAGGATATCGCCATGACCGGAGAGGTCACCCTGCGCGGACGGGTGTTGCCGATCGGCGGCCTGAAGGAAAAGGCTCTTGCCGCTCTGCGCGTGAATCTTACCAACGTGATCATTCCTGAGCAGAACAAAAAAGATCTGGTGGAGATACCTGAAGATGTCCGCAAACGCATGACATTCTACCCGGTGAAGGATATGGACCAGGTCATCACCCTGGCCTTTGGCAAAACGCAGAAATCGGGGCGAAGAAAAAAATAAACGTGCAGCCGGCAGCCGAACCTTCAGAGAGAAAACAGCGCTGGTACCAGGATATCAGGATAAGGGTTGCACTTGTTGCAGCCCTTGTTCTTTTCCTGGCCGCGATCAGTTTCGCTGGCTGGTTTTTCGCTTATACCCTGCAACCAGGACCGCTGCTGCCTGAAAAACAGGTGATAGTCACTATCCCGAAAGGAGCCTCGATCCAGGAGATTGTTGCCATCATGGATAAGGCCGGGCTGATTCATGCCGATCCGCGGTTTATTCTTCTTGCCCGGCTGACCGGCTTTGCCGGCAAGCTTCAGGCGGGTGAATTCAGTTTGCAGACAAACCGGAAACCCGCGGATGTTATTCGCGACCTGGCAACGGCACGTCCTTTCGAGCACAGTGTCACCATACCGGAAGGCCTGGAAATTGAAGAGATTGCCGATATCCTCGAAGACGATGGCTGGATAGACAGGCTCCGTTTTCTTCATCTGGCCCGTGATCCTGCCTTCCTTGATGAACTCGGGCTTGGCGGCAGCTCTTCTGTCGAGGGCTACCTCTTTCCTGACACCTATCATCTCGTCAGACCTGCACCTGGTGAAAAACAATTGATACGTAAACTGGTTGATCGGTCACTCTCTGTCTGGAAAAGCCTTTCCGGTGACGAAGGTGCCAGCAATCTGAACCGTCATGAAGCGTTCATTCTTGCCTCCATGGTGGAAAAAGAGACCGGAAGTCCCGGGGAGCGGCCCCTGATCGCGGCCGTTTTCCTGAACCGGCTGAGAAAGAACATGCGGCTGCAGTCCGATCCGACGGTCATCTACGGCATGGCCGACTTCGATGGAAATCTCCTGCGTTCCGATCTGAAGGAACCGAATCCCTACAACACCTACCTGATTCCAGCGCTGCCACCGGGTCCGATCTGCAACCCCGGAAGAGAATCGCTGCAGGCCGTTCTGCTGCCGGACAAGAACGATTATCTCTATTTTGTCTCAAAAAATGACGGCACCCATCAATTCTCGAAAACGCTCAGGGAGCATAATCGCGCTGTAAGAAAGTATCAGAGAGGTAAAAGAGTACAACAGAGTAATTGAAGCGCTGGAACTTTTCTGGAATTCTGCTATGCTCAATAATCTCGAAAACGAGGATGCCGAAAAGAGTTTTCATTCTACCGGGTTGAAAGAGTGCTTTGAAAATTGCCTTAATCCAGATTAATCCCGTTATTGGCGACTTTGCGGCAAACTGCGGGAAAATAGTAAGCTCTGTCGACAGGGCCTATGCTGCCGGCTGCGGCCTGGCGATTCTCCCCGAGCTTGTTGTCTCCGGTTACCCGCCGCTTGATCTTCTTGAGCGGCGATCGTTTCTTCAAGACCATGATGGAGCGCTGGCAAAACTGCTTGAAGAGCTGCCGCCGATTCCGGTGATGTTCGGCGCAATCGAGCGCAGAAACGAGAAACCCGGCAAGCCGCTCTACAACAGCGTACTGGTTGCCAGTGGCTCAAAGATTGTACACCGCACCAGAAAACAGATGCTGCCGGCCTATGATGTATTCGATGAAAACCGTTATTTCGAACCGGGAGCCCCCGGTGAGCTGTTTCAGATGGAGGGCCTCACCTGCGCCTTGACGGTATGCGAAGACATCTGGAATTATGCCATCGGGGACTACCGGACAGAGCCGCTTGCTGCACTGTTTGCAAAAGCAGCAGCGCAAAATCGCCATATCGATGTCATCATCAACGTCTCGGCTTCTCCGTTTCAGCGCGGGAAAAGGTGGGTTCGGGCAGATATTTTTCGTGCCCTTGTCAGTCAATATCGCACCCCTTTTATCTATGTGAACCAGGTCGGCGGCCAGGATTCATTGCTCTTTGACGGCGGTAGCCTGGCCTATAATGGAAAGGGTGAGATAACTGCCCAGGCCCTCTGTTTTGAGGAGGATATGGTGTTCCTCGATTCCGACAGCTGGAAAGGGGACATGCGTCCGAATGAACCGGCGGGGGAAGTGGTTTCGGTGCATGATGCACTGGTCATGGGTGTTCGTGATTATGTGCGGAAGAGCGGTTTTAAAAAAGTGGTACTCGGGCTCTCCGGCGGCATTGATTCCGCACTCACCGCCGTACTTGCGGTTCGGGCGCTGGGTGCCCAAAACGTGCTCGGCGTCGCCTTGCCGTCACCCTACAGCTCCGCCGATTCACTCGAAGATGCCCGGGATCTGGCCGGCCGCTGCGGCTGCCGGTTTGAAGTGCTGCCGATCAGTGCGCTTTTTGAATCCTACCGCTCCAGTCTCTCGGATCTCTTTGCGGGGATGGCAGAGGATGTAACCGAGCAGAACATCCAGGCCCGCATCCGCGGCAACCTCCTGATGGCTTTATCCAACAAGCTCGGGCATCTGTTGCTGACAACCGGTAACAAGAGTGAGATGGCTGTCGGCTACTGCACGCTTTACGGGGATATGAGCGGCGGGCTGGCGGTCATATCGGATGTGCCCAAGCAACTGGTCTATGAACTCGCCAGGTATATCAACCGGGACGAGGAAATTATCCCGCACCGTATCCTGGTCAAACCGCCGACGGCAGAACTGCGGCCGGACCAGCGCGACCAGGATGATCTGCCGCCCTACGAGCTTCTCGACGAAATTCTTGAGCTCTATCTTGAACAGGGCGTCGGCAAGGATGAGATTATTTCACGGGGCTTTGACAACGCAATCGTTGAAGATATCATCCGTCGCATCAGGATCAATGAATATAAGCGGAAACAGGCACCCATGGGACTGAAGGTCACCAGCAAGGCATTCGGTTTCGGCAGACGGCTGCCCAATGTGCAGAACTATCGTGGCTAACCTCTTCATACTGCATGCTTAGCACAATTTCTCCTTTTCGCGCCCTTCTTGCGAGCCTGGCATTTCTCCTCTTTTTAGGCGGTGTGGCGGCGCTTGTCTATCGAGAAAACAGGATCGAACGGCCGGAGGAAATGTTCATCACAGCCTCGGGCCGGGTGGATATGTGCCTGTTCTGCCATACCAAGGAGAAACTCGACCCGGCACACGATGCCCGGGTGATCGGGTGTACCCCCTGTCATCGCGGTGATCCTCTGGCCATCGAAAAAGACGAGGCGCACACCGGTATTATCCTCAATCCCGGAGACTTGCGTGTGGTGAACCGGACCTGCGGCGTCGAAGGGTGTCACCCCTCGGACGTGAAAAAAGTAGTGAACTCGCTGATGGCAACCAATCGCGGCATTCTCGGGACGCTGCTTTTCTACTGGGGTGAGAGCCAGTCGCAGAACACTGAGCTTACGGTAAAGCAGTTGATAGACTCCGGTGACACGTCTCTGGCCCTGGATTATTACCGGAAACTCTGCGGTACCTGTCATCTCTGGAAACAGAAAAACGATATGCCCGGTGAGGCGGCCTTTTTCAACGAGAAAGGTGGCGGCTGTTCAGCCTGTCACTTTAGCATGCCTGCTGGATATGAGCGGGCTTCGGTTACCGAATCGGACGATTCCTTTCTTGAAAAAGACGAGGGCGAGCAGAAGATCCATCCGCTGGTAATCAGGAAGGTTCCCGATAACAACTGCATCCGCTGTCACAACAGATCAGGCAGGGTCGGTCTTTCTTATGTCGGTGTTTTCGAGTCTGAAGGCTATGGCACCCCGTATCAGGAGGGCCGTCTTTCTCCCAAGAGAATGCCGGGTGATCGGTTTTATCTGGGACTTGCCGATGATATTCACCACCGGCGTGACATGTCCTGTATCGATTGTCACACCCGGGAAGAGATTATGGGGGACGGCACCAGCTATGCGCATTATGAGGAACAGCTGGAACTATCGTGCCAGGTATGTCACGCTCAGGCTCCCGGAACGACACGAAAGAACAATGAATTGAACAACGTTGTCGAGAAGGACGGCAGCTATCGTCTGATCGGTAAAAACAATGAGCGGGAGTATGTCCTGCGGCCGCCCAAAGCAGGAGTCTGTGATTTTGCCGGACACAAACGGGTTACCTGTGAGTCGTGCCATTCGACCTGGGTACCGCAATGCTATGGTTGTCACGCCAAGCGGGATGAAGCAAAACAGCATCTCGACAAACTCAGCCTCGAGGAAACGCCCGGGCAATGGGTGGAGGGACGATCCTATATCAGGTATGAAAAACCGATGCTGGCGGTATGGAAAGACGAGGTGGTAATCGTGACACCGGGCTGCCAGGATGTCGTCAGCCTGTTTGATAAAGAGGGTGAACTGACCCAAAGTTTCAACCGTTTTACCATGGCCGCGATTAATCCCCATACGACACAGGAAAAAGGGCGAAGCTGCGTGGATTGCCACAGCTCGACGAAAACCGTTGGCCTGGGTGAGGGGGTGCTCGCCGTCAGGGATTCCGTTATCAACTTTACGCCGCTGGACAAGGGGATTGAGACGGAAGCGGGGAAAACGGTGGGTTTAGATACCTTTGTATCGCTGGACGGTACCCCCCTGCAGCACGGCTCGAGGCCTGACCTGCGGCCGTTCAACGGCAATGAACTGCGTACGATTCTGCGAGTCGGTCTCTGTGTGGAGTGCCATAGCAGCTATCAGGATCCTGTCTGGCAGAAATATAGCGATATCCTTGTCTGCGCGCGACCCGGGGCCGATAACACTATGGCCAGGGCCCAGTGGCCGGTCGTCAGGGGTGTCGATGGTGATGAGGCGAAGCCTCGGGGGGTATCGTTATTACCAGAATAAGCGGAAACCTGCAGGGCCTGAAGAAGAACCAGTTACGGACACTTGAGCGGTTCCTGAGCCGGCGGGTTCCGGCCGAACTCATCATCGGAGCGGAAATGGCTCGTGCCATCTGTGAACTTTCCTCTGAGTTGAACCGGCAGATAGGGGTGTTGATTCACCGCTCCGGCAAGATTGAAAACGTCATTGTCGGCGACCATAGCGGGCTGATGATTCCGACGCTCTCCCAGATCAGGTCATCAGGCGGCCGTCTCCGTGGTCTTCGTCTGGTGCATACGCATCCCGGTGGAGAAGATATCAGCGACGACGATCTGATGGACCTGCTGTTTCTCCGGCTCGATCTGGTATCTGTCTTGAAAATAATGCCGGACGGGTTGCCGGAGAGGCTCTATTCCGTCCACCTGCTGCCGGCCGCAGAAGAAGGGAAAAACTGGTCCTTTCTTGATCCTGTCCACCCCGCCCAGCAGGATGGTTCCTGCAGCGAGATGATCGAGGCGCTTGAGCAGGAATTTTCCCGGCTGCAGAAAACAGCAGTTCTTGATCAGGGCAGGGATCGGGCAGTCCTGGTCAGCGTCAGCACTGAATCGCGCGAGCAGGCCGAGGCCTCGCTGACTGAACTTGGGGAACTTGCCGTCTCCGGTGGTGTCATCGTGCTGGAGAAGGTGCTGCAGCGGCGCAGGAAAATCGATCCGAGATTAATACTGGGGCGCGGCAAGCTGACGGATATTGTTATTCTCGCCCTGCGACTTGATGCGAACCTGCTTATCTTCAACCAGGAACTCAATCCTTCGCAGATACGCTCGATAACGGACTTCACCGATCTTCGGGTAATTGACCGGACGCAGCTGATTCTTGACATCTTTGCCAGCAGGGCAAAAAGCAGGGAAGGCAAACTGCAGGTAGAAATGGCCCAACTCAAATACATGCTGCCGCGGCTGTCTTCGCGTGACGATGCTCTTTCACGACTCACCGGCGGCATAGGCGCCAGGGGGCCTGGCGAGACGAAACTTGAGGTTGATCGCCGGAGAATCAATGACCGTCTGGCCCGCCTGGCAAAGGATCTGGATATGGTCAGCCGGGAGCGCTTCCGCCGGCGGGCCAAGCGGCGGAAAAAGGATGTGCCGGTCATCTCCCTGGTCGGCTATACCAATGCCGGCAAATCGACCCTGCTGAACACCCTGACAAACAGCGCTATCCTTGCGGAAGACAAGCTCTTTGCCACGCTCGATCCTACCAGTCGCAGACTGCGATTTCCCGAAGAAATTGAAGTTATCATCACCGATACCGTCGGTTTCATCAATCACCTTCCCGAAGGACTGCTGCAGGCATTCAAGGCGACGCTCGAGGAGCTTGAGGAAGCGGACCTGCTCGTACACGTGATCGATTTCTCCAACCCGGCCTATCGTAACCAGATGGCGGTGGTGGAGGAATTACTGACAGAGTTGAACCTGGGCACGATTCCTACCTTGAAGGTCTTTAATAAAATAGATCTTCTTGATGCGAGCGGCGAACAGCAGAAAAGTATCCCGGAGGAAGGTGTCGGCCTGAGCGCCTTGGACAGCAGCACCCTGGAGCCGTTTCTGCTCAGGGCGCAGCAGATGATGAAAAAAGTGATTGGACGGCGGTTTCAGGACTGATGCTTACGGGTGGCACCGGCAATTTGTCTCAGTCATAGATGATGGCATTGAAGCGGTCGAGCAGCTCTTCAGTTTGCTGGTCGATCTGGTCAGCAACCTCATGGATGCGGAACTCTTCGTTGCAGGCGCTGCAGCGCATGCGCAGTCGGCTGCAGGTTCGAAGCAATTCCAGGTGGCCGTCACAGCGGGGACAGGTCATGGTCAGGCCAGAAGTTCCTGCCGGGTAAACAGGGCCTTGAGCGGATATCCCCGGTCTGCAAGAATTTCAGCCCCGCCTTCCTGCCGGTCAACAATCGTCACCACCAGACCGACGACGAAACCGGCAGCCTCGACACGCTCGATAACCTGTAACAAGGTGCCGCCGGTCGTCACTACATCTTCAACAAGGGCGACCCGGCATCCCTCGGGCATATTCTTCAGTCCCTCAATGTAATTTCCGGTTCCATGCCCTTTGGCCTCCTTGCGGACAATGAAGGCGGGGATGGGGCCTTTCTCAAGATAGCTGACGACGGATACCGCGGTAACGAGCGGATCTGCGCCAAGCGTCATGCCGCCGACGGCCTGGATAGCTTCAGGTTCCCGCCTGATCAGGTCATACAGCAATTTCCCGCAGAGGTATGATCCTTCAGCATCGAGGGTGGTCTGCTTGCCATCGACGTAAAAGTCTGATGTCTTGCCCGAGGTAAGGGTAAAAGTGCCTTTACGGTATGATTTTTTCAGGAGTATGTTTTTAAGCCGTTGTTTTTCATCCATAAGAACAGAACCGGTTGATTTCTTTAGTGTGGGAGAACGAGTAATGAATGGCTGAGCCTAATCTTTTTTTGCCGATGAGCAAAGAAAAAACTCGCGAAACCAGAAAATGTAATGTTATTCTAAGCTATTATTTGTTTTACAAGAGATCCGTTCTGCAATAGTTGTAACGATTGCTTTCAAAAAATACAACAGAGGTTTGTTTATGTGTGGAATTGTTGGTTATGCGGGCAACAGGAGAGTTGTTCCTGTTTTGCTTGAAGGGCTGAAGCGACTGGAATACCGCGGCTATGATTCTGCCGGTATCGTCTATTTCCAGGAAGATGCGCTGGTAAAGTTCCGTTGCGAGGGTAAGCTTTCAAAGCTGGAGGCGGTTGTTGAAGAGTTCTACGGTGAGCAGGCCCATATCGGGCTGGGGCACACCCGCTGGGCGACGCACGGGGCTCCGACCGAGAAAAACGCCCATCCGCACACCGATTGCAGCGGGCGTCTGGTGGTCGTTCACAACGGAATCATTGAGAATTATCACTCATTACGCGAAGAACTCAAGGCACAGGGACATCTTTTTACCTCGGAGACGGATACCGAAGTTCTCGCCCACCTGATAGAACAGAATCTGGGAGACAGTCTTGAACAGGCGGTAAAGGATGCCCTCAGACGGGTCGAGGGTTCCTATGCCCTCGGTGTCATGTCCGCGGATTTTCCCGGTATACTGGTTGCCGCACGCAACCAGAGCCCTCTTGTTCTCGGTGTTGATGATGAAGGCTGCTCCTTTCTTGCCTCCGACATTCCGGCACTGCTCCCGTACACCAACAAGGTGATTTTTCTTGAAGACACGGAGATGGCAATACTCTCCAACGGGAGCCAGACGGTTGTTTCCCTGGTCACGGATCGTGTGGTGGAAAAAGAAATAAAGTCCATTGAATGGAACGCCGCGATGGCGGAAAAAGCCGGTTACAAACACTTCATGCTCAAGGAGATATTCGAGCAGCCCCAGGCTATAACCAACACCGTGAGCGGACGAATCAATCTTCAGACCGGCGATGTCGTTCTGCCGGAAATCAACCTGAGTGCAGAGCATCTTAAAACGATAGAAAGGATTTATCTCGTTGCCTGTGGAACCTCATGGCATGCGGCTCTGGTGGCAAAATACTGGATCGAGAAATACGCAGCCATCCCGGTGGAAGTCGATATCGCCTCCGAATTCAGGTATCGGAGTTTGCTGGTCAACCGCCGGACCCTGACTATCTCCATCTCGCAGTCGGGTGAAACGGCGGATACCCTTGCCGGGATCAGGCGGGCGGCTAAACTCGGCTCCCGGGTTATCACCATCTGCAATGTTGTCGGATCAACCATGACGAGAGAGGCAGACGGCACGATATATACGCATGCCGGTCCTGAAATCGGCGTCGCTTCAACCAAGGCCTTTATCTCGCAACTTGCCGCCCTGTTTCTCTTCACGCTCTACCTTACCCAGGTTAAAGAAACGATTACGGCCGAGAGACGCATAGAACTCGGTCAGCATCTGATTGAAAGTGCCCGGGTTGTAGAGCTGATGCTGCCCCTGATCCGCGAGCAGATAGGTAGTCTGATCGAGTCATTCTATGATTGTCGGGATTTTCTGTTTGTCGGTCGAGGGCTCAACTTTCCGATTGCCCTTGAAGGTGCGCTCAAACTCAAGGAGATTTCCTACATTCATGCGGAAGGATACGCGGCCGGTGAGCTCAAACACGGGCCGATAGCGCTCATCGATAAAGATATGCCCGTCGTCGCCATTACGCCAAAGGATAGTGTTTATCAGAAATCCATTTCCAATATCGAAGAGATAAAGGCGCGGCAGGGCCGCCTCATTCTTTTCGGAACCCAGGGAGATGCCCATCTGAAAACGATAACCGATGATGTGATCTATCTGCCCCCGGTCCATGAAGATATCATCCCTATCATCTACACCATCCCGGCGCAATTGCTCGCCTACGAAATAGCCACGCGAAGAGGGTGCGATGTCGATCAACCGCGCAACCTGGCCAAGAGTGTAACGGTTGAATAGTCAGGATTCCAGTCAAAAACAGGTTCACAGGAACATGGTTTCGTTTGGTATCGATGTACTGATGGAGAGCGTGCCTCCCTGGCGGAACGGCGAGCGGCTCGGACTTCTTTGCAATCACGCCTCGGTAAACCGTGACCTGGTCCATACCAGAGTTCTGCTGCAACGGCGTTTTGGCAGCGATCTGAGATGTATCTTTTCACCACAGCATGGATTTAACGCCGAAAAACAGGACAACATGATCGAGTCAGATCACGGTGTTGACGCCGTCACCGGGTTGCCGCTTTTCAGCCTGTATGGAAAAAGCAGGAGGCCGATCCGGGAGATGTTTGATTGTCTTGATATCCTTTTGATAGACCTGCAGGACGTCGGCACGAGGGTCTATACCTTTGTCTATACCATGGCCTATTGTCTTGAGGCTGCTCAGACCTTCGGCAAAAAAGTGATTGTCCTGGACCGGCCCAATCCCATTGACGGGGTCAGTCTTGAAGGTAACCTGCTGAATAGTGAGTATGTCTCCTTTGTCGGTCTCTATCCGCTGCCGATGAGGCACGGCCTGACCTTTGCTGAACTGGCACGATATATAAACGCTGAGTATGCTATCGATGCCGAGCTCGAGGTGATACCGATGTCCGGCTGGAGAAGAGAAATGTACTATCGGGATACCGGGCTGCCATGGGTCTTTCCATCCCCGAACATGCCTACTCCAGAAACGGCGATGGTCTATCCTGGTCAGGTTCTCTGGGAAGGAACCACGGTGTCGGAGGGACGGGGAACCACCCTGCCTTTCGAGTTGACCGGCGCGCCTTATTGGGAACATGACCGGATCCTGTCGCGGCTTGATGCACTCAAACTGCCCGGTTGCAGGTTCAGGCCTTTGGTCTTTGAGCCGACCTCCGGGAAATGGGCAGGAGAAACCTGCCGGGGTTTTCACCTGCATGTCACTGACAAATCGGTATTTCGCCCCTATCGGACGAGCCTTGAACTTTTACAGATCGTCCTGCATTGCTATTCTGAGGAATTTTCGTACAAAAAACCTCCTTACGAGTACAACTTTGAGCAACTGCCGATTGATCTGATTCTCGGCGATAGAGAAGTTCGGGAAAAACTTGAAAAAGGAGTATCGGTGGCTGAGATGGAAAGAGCGTGGCAGGGGCCCCTGCTTGAATTCGATCAGCGTCGTCAGAACTATTTACTCTATTGAGCCTTAGGCAAAATGAGGATTTTGGCTTAAAATTAAGGCAGGCGAAAAATTTTACCTCTAGGCGCCCTGAAAGAAGTACCCTTAGGGTGCATATAATTGATATTATGAGGATAAAATTCTAAGCCTAACGCGGAGTCTGCGCGAAAAGATCATTTTGCCAGAGACTCTATTAAAACAGGTATATCAGGGTATTATGATGAAAAAAACTATAAGCCTGCATGAGCTGGCCCTGCTGGTGGAGGGCGAGATCGTCGGGGATCAGAATCTGGAGATCCATGGGTTTGGACCGCTGGAAAGTGCCGGTCCCGGGGAGATGAGTTTTCTGGTCAAGGCTGGCAAAACCGAACTCATCGAGAACTCTTCCGCTTCGGCTTTTCTCGTGCCGGAAAGTGTCACCGTGTCTGACAGGACGGTTGTCAGGGTCAAGGATCCGTATCTCGCCGCAGCACTTATCCAGAACCATCTGCTGAAAAAAGATTTCGAACCGCGCGGTATCAGTGATCGGGCCTTTGTCGGAGCTGGATGCACCATTCCTGAGGCCGTTTCCATCGGACCC
>JAHEMX010000018.1 GCA_024643445.1 Desulfobulbaceae bacterium
AATAGTGCTCATGGTGTTGGAGTCGCCTATCTAACCATTTTAACGGCGCAAATCAAGCGTATATGGATAATAGGCGTTTGCTTCCCCGGCCGGGATCTCCATACCGGTTCCGGGGCTGTGTCCATGCGGCTGGAAGCGCGCATTTCTCCTCCCTTCAGCCTCGTAGGAATTGACCGGAAAAACATCGTAATTGCGGCCGCCGGGATGCCCGACATGATAAGTGCAGCCGCCAACGGCCCGGCATGACCAGGTATCGAAGAGGTCAACGGTCAGGGGGGCATGTACGCCGATGGTCGGATGGAGGCAGGCGGGCGGCTGCCAGGCCCGATAGCGAACGCCTCCGGCGAAAACTCCTTCCACTCTGGTTGGCTGCAGGGGCACCCGTCTGCCGTTACAGGCGACGATATAGCGTTCTCCGGTCATGCCCGAGATCTTGACCTGCAGACGTTCAACGGACGAATCCACATATCTGGCGGTACCGCCTCCGCCCGGTTCTTCTCCCAGCACATGCCAGGGTTCAAGTGCCTGTCTGAGTTCGAGTTCCATCCCTTCATAGGTTACCCTGCCGTATACCGGAAAACGGAACTCGAAGTGTGGATGAAAAAAATCCATGGAAACCGGGTAGCCTGCCTGGTTGAGAATATGCAGGACATCTTCGAAGTCGTCCCGGACGAATTGGGGAAGCATGAAACGGTCGTGCAGCCTGGTGCCCCAGCGCACCAGTTTCCGGCGATAGGGAGTCCTCCAGAACCAGGCGATAAAAATACGCAGCAGGAGCTGCTGGGCGAGGCTCATGCGCGCATGGGGCGGCATCTCAAAGGCCCGGAACTCAAGCAGTCCCAGACGTCCGGAGGAACTGTCGGGTGAATAGAGCTTGTCTATGCAGAATTCAGCCCGATGGGTGTTGCCGCTGACATCAACGAGCAGGTGCCGGAACAACCGGTCAACGAGCCAGGGGGGACATGGTCGGTCCGGCGCCGTTTGCCGATCGGCTTCGGCAAAGGCGATCTCGAGTTCATAGAGGCTGTCGTGACGCGCCTCGTCAATGCGCGGCTGCTGGCTTGTCGGCCCGATAAAAAGGCCTGAAAAGAGAAAGGAAAGCGAGGGGTGGTTATTCCAGAAGGTCACAAAACTGCGCAGCAGATCCGGCCGTCGTAAAAAAGGACTGTCCGCCGGTGTGGCTCCGCCAACCACGATATGGTTGCCGCCCCCGGTTCCGGTATGGCGGCCATCCACCATGAATTTCTCGGTACCGAGACGGCATTCCCGGGCGACTTCATAGAGTCTGGTGGTGTGTTTGACCATTTCCGGCCAGGAATGCAGGGGCTGGATATTCACTTCAATAACACCGGGGTCGGGAGTGATCTTCAGGCTCTCAAGCCGTGAGTCGGCAGGCGGTGTGTACCCTTCGATGACCACCGGCAGCCCGGTTGTTTCGGCAGTTTTTTCAATGGCGGCGAGCAGTTCGAGGTACCCTTCGAGCGCGGTTATCGGCGGCATGAAGACATAGAGACGGCCATGCCGCGGCTGCACGCAGAGAGCAGTTCGTATGACCCAGGCGGCTGAATCACCGGCAACCGGTTTGGGGTCGGTAAAAGGAGAGGGCTGACTGCGTACACTTTCGCTGAACAGCTCATCGGGTTTTCCCGGCAGGGCCTGCTGCCCTGCATGCATATCCGGCAGTGGGCGGGTCAGGGCCATGGGGTCCAGTGAAAATTGAGTCGGGATATCCTCTGGCGCCACCCAGGGCAGCGCGTCCAGAGGCAACCGCAGGCCGGCAGGGGAATCACCCGGCAGCAGAAACAGGTGTTCATCCCTGAACGGCCATGGACCGCTCTTCCATGACCCGTGCTGCAGCGGCAGGACGTAGCCGACCACTGAACCGAGCCCGTTGCCAAAGGCGCGAATCATGCGTGCCCGTTTCTCCGGGTCTTCCAGTTTAGGATCAGTGGGGTCGACATTTACCGGAAGTTTCTGTTCCTGCTGCAGATAGTGCAGGATATCCTCAAAACTTTCACGGATATAGGTGCGCTTCACCTGAAGAATGTCAGCCAGTGTTTCCATGAATTTCCTGGCCTCAACAATCCCTGCACCATAATCTTTTGAAACATCTGCGAGCCACCGGCTCTGCTTCCAGACCGGTTTGCCGTCTTTTCGCCAGTAACAGCCGAGAGCCCAGCGGGGCAGCGATTCACCGGGATACCATTTGCCTTGTCCGTAGTGCAGCAGTCCGCCAGGTGCCCATGCATCTTTTAAGCGCTTGATCAGGTTCTCGGCCAATTCCTGTTTCTCATCTCCGAGAGCCTCGGTATTCCACTGGGCGCCATCCATATTGTCTATGGAGACGAAGGTTGGTTCACCGCCCATGCTCAACCGCACGTCCTGGCCGGTGAGTTCGAGGTCAACCTGATCTCCAAGCGCACGAATGGACGACCAGATCTCCTCCGGGTACGGCCTGGTGGATCGCGGGGCTTCAAAAATACGCTGAACCGACATGGCGTGGGTGAATTCCACCTCGCACTTATCGAGGGCTCCGGTAATCGGGGCGGCACTCTGTGGCTCAGGAGAACAGGCCAGCGGGATGTGCCCCTCTCCGGCAAAGAGTCCGGAGGTCGGATCCATGCCGATCCAGCCGGCACCGGGGATATAGACCTCTGTCCAGGCATGCAGGTCGGTAAAATCATTTTCAGCACCGGATGGGCCATCTAGGGATTTGACATCCTGTTTCAACTGCACCAGGTAGCCGGAGACAAAACGGGCGGCAAGGCCGAGCTGCCTGAGAACATGTACCAGCAGCCAGGCGGAATCCCGGCATGAACCGCTGCCGAGCGCCAGGGTCTGTTCAGGGCTTTGCACGTTTGGTTCCAGACGGATGAGATAGCGGATGTCGCTGCTCAGCTTCATGTTCAGGGCAACGAGGAAATCAATCGTCTGCGCGGGGCTGGTATCGATTGTTTTCATGAACTGAGAAAGCATTTTCCCCGGCACCGCCCGGGCCAGGTAAGGGGTCAGGTCAGTTTTCAGCCCGGCTTCGTAGGTAAAGGGAAATTCATCGGCGGATGGTTCGAGAAAAAAGTCGAACGGGTTGATGATGATCATGTCGGCAAGCAGATCGACCTCAACCACGAACTCGTCCGTCTTTTCTTCAAAGACGAGCCGTCCCAGGTAATTGTTGAAGGGATCCTGCTGCCAGTTCAGAAAATGCGTCTGAGGGGTCACCTTCATGGAATAACTCAGGATCGGCGTTCGGCAATGGGGCGCCGGGCGAAGCCTGACGACATGGGGGCCAAGGTTTATGCGTCGATCATACCGGTAGGATGTCTTGTGATTGAGCGCGATGTGTATTCCCACGTATTTACCGTCCTTAGGTGCAGGGTAGGTTCAGCAGAGGCCTGAAGGTTCTGCCCCGCAGCATGTGTTGATGTCGTTGTCTGAAGTTGTCTACTGTTCCTGGTCTGATGCTTCAACGAGGGGGGGCAGGTTGAAAAAGGTTGTCCCGATTGCGGCTCCGACCTGGTTGAGGTTGCTCTGCAGGGTGTCGAGGTATTCATGCAGACCGATCGCAACAACCTCGTTAATATCGGTATATTCGATATCGGCCTGCATCCGGCCCAGTCGCTTTTCCGCGAGATTCATCGCCGCCCCCGGGGGCGTCCCGGTTATGCGGTGCATGCAGATTTTCGCCTTGGTTATGCAATGCCGGATCGAACGGGGAAACTGGTTGTCAAAAATAAGGAAGTCGGCAACTTTGTGCGGGGTGATCTCGTGATGTTCTTTTCGGAACATCTCGAAGGCGCTGGCGGACTTGAGCACCGCCATCCACTGGATATGGTCGATCGGGGCGTTGACCAGGCTGGCCTGGGGCAGCAGCATGAAATATTTCACGTCAAGAATTCTCGATGTCTTGTCGGCCCGTTCCATCATCATCCCGATGCGGGCGAAATTCCAGGCCTCGCCGTGACTCATGGTGGAGTCCATCAGACCGGTAAACAGGTGGCTGCGCATCTGAATAATTTTGAAAAAGCGGTGCGGATCTTCGAGGGCCATGGCCATGAATTGTTGAGTCGTCAGTTCCAGGTAAAAATTATTCAGGTGCTCCCACATTTCCGAGGAGATTATTTCACGAATCGATCGTCCGTTTTCCCGCGCTGCCGCAAGGCATCTCAGGATTGAATTGGGATACTCCCGGTCGAAGGTAAGAAAGCGGATGACCTCGTCATGATCATAGCCGGGGTCCTTTTTCTCGAAAATCTCCTGGTCCCCGGTGGTCATGACAATCGGTTTCCAGTGCTGGCCTTCCTGGGAAGGCATGTCCAGCAGCAGATTAAGGTTAACACTGATAAAACGGGCCACGTTTTCGGCCCGTTCAATATATCGGCACATCCAGTAGATTGAGTTTGCCACACGGCTCAGCATCGAAATTCCTCCAGAAATAAATTCGCCTACACCACCCAGGTATCTTTGCTGCCGCCGCCCTGGGATGAGTTGACCACCAGCGATCCTTTCTTCAGTGCCACCCGGGTCAGACCGCCCGGCTGGACATAGATGTCCTTGCCGAAAAGGATATAGGGGCGCAGATCCACGTGCCGCCCCTCGATACGGTCTCCGATGATCGTCGGCACCCGGGACAGCGCTATCGTCGGCTGGGCCATGTAGTTACGGGGTTCCGCCTTGATTTTTTCAGCGAAAGCAGCCCGCTCGGCCTCGCTGGCATGGGGGCCGATCAGCATACCGTAGCCGCCTGACTCATTCGCCGCCTTTACCACCAGCTCGTCGAGATGGGAAAGCACATAGGCCCGATCCTTGTCGTTGCGGCAGATGTAGGTCGGCACATTGGGCAGGATGGCCTCTTCACCGGTATAATATTTGATAATCGCCGGCACATAGGCATAAATCACCTTGTCGTCTGCTATGCCGGTGCCCGGGGCGTTGGCCATGGCGATACGGCCGGCCTTGTAAACGCCGATGAGCCCCTTGACGCCGAGCATGGAATCCGGACGGAATACCGTCGGATCAATAAAATCGTCGTCAATGCGCCGGTAGAGAACATCTACGCGCTTGAGTCCTTTGGTTGTCAACATATGGACAAAGCCGTCCGCAACTACCAGGTCCCTCCCTTCCACCAGCTCCACTCCCATCTGCTGGGACAGGAAAGAGTGCTCAAAATAGGCGCTGTTGTAGATACCGGGGGTCAGCACGCCGATGGTCGGCGACTGCACGTGATCAGGTGCCAGATAGGAGAGAACTTCGAGCAGTTTCCCCGGGTACTCGTCCACCGGTCTCACCTTCGAGGCTTGAAAAACCTGGGGAAAGGTCCGTTTGAGAACCTGGCGGTTTTCCAGGACATAGGAGACTCCTGACGGGCAGCGCAGGTTGTCTTCGAGAACATAGAAACGTCCATCCCGGTCCCGTATCAGGTCGGTGCCCGTCACGTGGCACCAGATACCCCGGGGCGGGGTGAAGCCTTCACACTCTTTGCGGTAGGTCCTGCTGGAAAGGACAAGATCTTCGGGTACGACCTTGTCCTTGAGGATTTTTTTGTCGTTATAGATATCCTGCAGGAACAGGTTGAGCGCATGGATTCGCTGCTTGAGGCCGGACTCGATCTGTTGCCAGTCGGTTCCCGAGACGATACGGGGGATCAGGTCGAAGGGGAAAATTTTTTCTGTGCCTTCATCCCGGCCATAGACATTGAAGGTAATGCCCATTTTCAGGAGTAAAGCTTCCGCTTCTTTCTGACGCAGAACGAGATCGCCTTCAGGAAGTGAATCGATCCTGTCTATCAGCAGTTTGGCTCCGGGGCGGGGCTTGCCGCTTTCATCGATCAGTTCATCGTAAAAATCCCCGGGATCGTATGTTTTAAATGTCTCCATCGAATACTCCTTTTTCTATCTGGTTCGAAAAATCACACCGATTCATCGCTCAATTTCGACTGCACGCAATGATGACAGGACAAGCGGTACGGTTGATCTTTCTTTTTCGTTTCAATTTCTGGCGCAAAGCGGCAAGGTAACACTCTTACCGCAGCAATACTCAGGTTTCATATCATATTTCTTTCAGGCACTGCACCGATACGTTCTGAATAACCGGATATACCGGTGGGCCAAACTGGTTATACACGGCCACATCGGCTGCATCGCGTCCAATGCCGAGGACAACGTAGCCGCTTCTCAGGTATGGCTGGGTTGCATCAAAGGTGTACCAGCGGCCGGCCACAAAGGCCTCAAACCAGGCATGCATCTCCATCGGCTCAAGTTTATACAGGTAACCGACGACCATTCTCGCCGGGATGCTGATGCTGCGGCACAGGGCGATGCCCAGATGGGCAAAATCCCGACAGACACCGCTTTGCCTGGCATTAACCTCACCCGCGGAGACAAAGAGACCGCTGAACCGGGCATCATAGCGCAGTGACGCCCTTATCCAGGCTTCAATAGCAGAAACCTGATCATATCCGGGGGTCTGTCCGGCTGTTATTTCTGTTGCCAACTGGCCAAACTGCTCTGCTTCACAATAGCGACTCGGCAGAAGATACTTGAGCACCTCATCCGGCAGGTCCTGGACCTCTACAAAGGGAGCTTCAGGAGCCCTCATCAGCATATCCGCCAGGTATATCTCGGCGGCGGTATGGATTGCAAAAGAGCCGGCTGGAGCAACCAGTCTCTGGCAGAAATTTCCGTGATTATCGGTAAATTCATGTACCGGGACCCGAGGGGAGATCCGGTATTCCTCGCGTGCCACCCATTGTTGAGTTCCACTGCGCGGTCGCAGCATCAAAATGAATGGTGTGGATACCGATATGTTGAATTGTAGATCACAACTCACCCGCAGCTTCATCCGGCAGCCTCAACAGAGGAACAATAGAGTGTCGCAGAAACCATATGTCGTAAACCACGCAGTTCAACCCGCTTGCCGCTGGAGAGGCCCAGTGCTGGGCGGCAGAGCGTTATTCGCTATAACGGCTCTTGTTATTGTTTGCTCAGGCAGGGCTATCAGGCCCAAAATGAAGGCAGGCTGTCGATTCCTGACCGTATCTGACAGATTACAATGTTTATAAGGCTTATGCTAATAGGAATCCAATATTTTTTCAAGCGGGCGCTGATTATAACGGCAGTGCGGAGAGGGCTTGAGCTAAGGCAGATGGCATGCTCCGTTTACTGTGAAAACAGGAATGAATATGATCTGTCTTGCGCCAAAGTTTAGATAGCGTCTGTAAATAGGCATAAATCACGGCTACAAAAGAATATCAGGAAAGGATCCCGGCTTGAAGGGGTGATTTACTAAGGAGGATTGCCAGATGAATCTATCCTGTCACAAGAAGCGATCTTTCAAACAAAGCCCTCAGGTAATAGTGCTGGAGGAATGGAATGAGCATAAAAAACAGTGAGGACGGCGAAAAACCTCTCTGTTCTCTATTTATCCCTGCATTTTCGCAAGCATATGCTCAATTACCTGACCATGCTCATGCTGAGGGCTGAATAAAATAACTTCAGTATCTTTTTCGGCCTTCACGGTATGACCGGGAGGCCAGAAAAATAGGTCATTGGTTACAGGATATTCATGGTGACCATCGGCGAAAGTCACCGTAAGTTTTCCTTGAATAATGTAGCCCCAATGGGGTGACTGGCAAAGATTCTCCTCAAGACCTTGCAATAAAACTGAAATATCAGTCCCTGCTCCCAGGGAAAAGTATTCCCCGCCAATTTTACCGTAGCCTGTGGCATCACCAAAATTTTTGACCTGTCGGGCTGTTGCTCCGGGAATAGCAATCCTAACGGGAACATCTTCTTTAGCTATACGCATATCTTTCACCTCGTTATAGATAATCTTTCTAGAACTATTGTGAAAATCAAATAATCCCAGGTGGAAACGCTTGTGTGTCGTGGCAGGCGGGATGATCTAAGTTGTTTAAACTCAATATCGTTTTTTAAAAATATGTCACATTGTGGTACAGCGCAAGGTCTGCTCATAAAGATTATTTCAAATGAGGCAGGTGGCGTCAGGCCTTGCTGTTGCCCGATTAGCATGATGCTGAAGGTATACAAGATGAGTCAACAATCACGAACAAAAGACAGACCACCTGATCAATGCTCCGATGCACCGGCCGATATCCTGAAGTCCTGTGCAGGGAAAATATCTGTATGCTCGCTCCTCCTAATGTGGTAAGTGCTTTCTCATTCTTTCGGGAAAAACCTTTCCAGACCGTGCCTATCCCGCTGGCAGATCCGTAATTGTCGGAATTATAAGAAAAAATATCATGCTAGATCAAACGTATCGGCTGCTTCTTGGAGCAGGGCTTGCGTTAGCGACTGCCATGGTGGTCAGCCTCGCCACCGCGGCGACCAAATATACGGCTGCCTTTGTTTCGATAGAACAGATTGTTTTCGTTCAATATTTCTTTTGTATGGTGATCATGCTGCCATCCCTCTGGTGCAGGGGACTCGGATTCCTCAGGACCGAGCAGCCCTGGCTCCATGTCATCCGCGGGATGGCGGGCTGGCTCTGTTTTTACACCTATTACCTGGCGCTTGACAGGATTCCTCTGGTCGATGCCAGTCTCCTGCGTAACGCCGCCCCGCTCTGTGTACCGGTGCTGCTGTTTTTCTGGAAGGGATTTCGCCTGCCGATACTGCGCTGGCTGCCGGTCCTGATTGGCTTTTTGGGCATTGTGCTGGTGCTCAGGCCGCAGGGTTCCGGCTTGAGTCTCTGGCATCTTGTGGCCCTTGGCTCTGCGGTAACGCTTGCCGGCTCCATCGTCACGACCCGCGCCCTGGCGCTCACTGAACCAACCGCCCGGATCCTGTTTTACTATTTTGCTTTTTCGGCTGTCTGCAGCGTGCCGCTGGCAGTCGCCCACTGGCAGCGAGTGTCTCTGTTCACCGTAACGCTGATGACCGGCATCGGGCTTTCCATCTGGCTGACCATGTGGCTCTACACCCGCGCCTACAGCTATGCCAATGCCTCGGTCATATCACCGATCAGTTACTGCGGGGTCCTCTTTACCGGACTTCTCGGCTGGCTCATCTGGGGCCAGGTGCCGGGACGGTCGGCACTCATCGGCGCTGTTCTGATTATTGCCGGCGGAATCGGCTCTGTCTATCTGGGCCGTCATAAGCCGTCAGAGGAATGAGACGTCTTGAAGAGGGCCGGCAGCGACTGAAACCGGTATAATCGCCCATTCTGCAGAAGTTCTTCCCGCCGCCGATAAGCCGCAAGACCTTTTTTGTGGTGCTTTTACAAATCGTTTCGATCTCTTTACAGGACTGTTTTCATTGTAAGTTTTAACAGTCCAGTTATCTCCGGCAAGAAAAATTACTACGGTGTGGTAATTGACATCGTGGTGATAGTAAGCTAGTAATTCACAATTATCTTAATTAGATTTGCGATTAATACAAGAAATACAAGTAATTCAAAAGATATAATCACGAATGACAGCTTCATTATCCTCCGGCCAGCCTGCAGTCGGAAATCAACAAATACAGGACGTTTCACTGCTCTACCGTTTTCTTGGACAGAGCCTCAAATTTCCCGAATTATCCTGGTTTACCGATGATTTCAGGAGGAGTTTTTCTGCACTGCTCAACCAGCTTGGGGCTGTTCAGGAAGCGCTTGATCTTGAGAAATCCTTTGCTGAATCCGCAGACCTGCTGGAAGAGCTCCAGGTCGAATATACCCGGCTTTTCATAAACGGTGTCCCGCATGTGGCTGCACCGCCCTACGCTTCCGTCTACCTGGACAAATCGTTGCAGGGGGTCCATGCTTCCCGGACCCTGGCGTTTTACCGGGAGAAGGGCTGCGACATGGCGGAAGATTCCGACCTGCCCGATCATATCGTTCATGAGCTGGAGTTTCTGTCGCACCTGGCAGCCGATAATGACCAGGAGGGGGAGCGGGAGTTTCTGCGGCGCTTCTTCCTTACCTGGTTTCCTGATTTTAGAGATAATGTACTGAAAGAGGCCAACCACCCATATTACCGGCTGGTTATTACCATGATAGACTATTTCACCAAGGAGGAAGAGTAAAATGGCATTTACTCTCAATCGTAGATCTTTTCTGCAGGCAGCGACGGCTGCCGCACTGGCTGTTCCACTCGCCAAAGTTGTGTCGGCAGAGACCGGAGTGGTAAAGACACCGATCGACCCAAAGGGCACCTTTGAGGACAAGACCGTGACCGGCGGTATTTGCGAGATGTGTTTCTGGCGATGCCAGCTTGTCGGCAAACTCCGGGACGATCGTCTGGTCAAGCTTGAAGGCAATCCCAAATCGATAGACAATGGCAGGTCAATCTGTGCCCGGGGAAATGCGGGGATCAAGTACCTGTATGACCCCGATCGCCTCAAATACCCGTTGAAGAACGTTGGCAAGCGAGGTGCACCGGTCTGGAAAAGAATCTCCTGGGATGAAGCTCTCAATGAATGTGGAACCCGGCTCAAGGGGGTTGTCGACAAGTATGGGCCGCACGGCATTTCGGTTTTTCCGCACGGTTCTTCGGCCAAGTATCCGATGCATTTCTTTGAGCGGACGGTAGGGACGCATAATGTGAGTGAAGCTTCGTTCTTCCAGTGTCGGGGCGTCAGAGATACCGCCTATCTTGCCACCATCGGCAAGGCTCCCGGCGAATTTGTGGATATGCCCAATGCCAAGGCCATCATGCTGCTTGGCGGACATATGGGCGAGAACGTCCACGTGTCGCACATAAAGCAATATATCCAGGGCCTGCAAAACGGAGCGAAATTGATCGTTGTTGATCCGAGATATTCTGCCTCGGCAGCGAAATCGGATATATGGGTGCAGATCAAACCGGGCACGGACACGGCTTTTCTACTTGCCGTTATGAACTATCTCGTCAAAAACAAGAAATATAATGCGGAGTTCGTCGACGAATATGGAGACGGCTTTGACGAGTTTGCAGAAGCGATCGAATCGTGGACGCCTGAAAAAGCAGCAGCCGAATGTGATATCCCTGCTGCACAGATCAAGGAGGTCGCCGAGCTCCTGGCGGCCAATGCTCCCCATGTAGCCATACATCCGGGGCGGCATGTGAGCTGGTACGGTAATGATTTCCAGCGTCAGCGCTCCCTTGCCTGTCTCACCGGTCTGCTTGGCGCCTACTATACGGTTGGCGGCTGGGTACCCGCCAAGAACCCGAAGGTCGGCGGCACCAGCTGGAAAAAGAAGGAAGCCAATCACGAATTCAACCTGAACATGGACAAGGAAGAGGAACCGATCTATCCGTTCAGCCCTCCAGGCACACCAACCGAGCTGATCCGCGATGCGGCCCTTACCGGTAAGCCCTATGCTATCAAGGGATGTGTGATCTGGGGGCAGAACCCGATCCAGACCATTCCCGGCCAGGAAAAGATGAAGAAGGTCCTCGAGCAGATGGATTTCGTCATGTGCGTCGATGTCATGCCGACGGATGCAACGATGTGGGCTGACATTCTTCTTCCGGAAGTGAGTTACCTGGAACGTTACGACCTGATCAAGACCGGCACGCAGTGGGATTTCTCAAAAGAGCAGCAGCAGTACATCGCTGCCAGAATGCCGCTCGTCGAGCCGATGTTCGAGCGCAAGGACCAGGTGTTTATCACCAATGCCATCGCCAAGATCATGGGCTATGAAAAGGATATCCCGGTCAAGAGCATCGAGGAGCTCGTCGAGAAGGATCTGGCAGTAGCCAAGCTTTCTCTTGCGCAACTGCGCAAGGAGGACGGCATTCATCTCATGCCCGGCAAAGATCCCTACCAGATGCCGGAGGACTTCGAGGTGATCTTCTTCAATGAAGATCTCGAGGATTACGGTTTCCCCGGCGCTCCTACCTATATTCCGGTTGAGCAGCCGCCGAAAGGATACGCCCGCCTGCTCTATGGCCGCGTTCCGGTGCATACCTTTAACCGGACGCAGAACAACGTCTGGCTCCATTTTGCTATGCCTCAGAACCCGGTCTGGATCAATGATGAGGTGGCTCAGAAAATCGGCCTCAGTGACGGTGATACGGTAGAGCTGGTAAACAGTGAAGGATTCAAATCCAAGACCACAACGGTAGTAAAGGTCACCCCGGGTATTCGAAAGGACTCGGTATATATGGCACATGGGTATGGGTCCATGAACCCGCTCATGAGTGTCGGTGTGAAAGCTGGTATTGATGACCAGAGCCTGATCACAAAAATTTCAGTGGATCCGGAAACCGGGGCGCACGGAATGAGAAACAACTTTGTCAAGCTGATCAAGGACGGCAAGGTTCTGGATATCCCGGCTTAACTGAAATCTATCAAACGGATGTAAGGAGATATAATCCATGCAATATGCAATGATAATTGACCTTGAAAGATGTGTGGGCTGCCATGCCTGTACGATCGCCTGCAAGGCTGAATGGGAAATTCCCGTGGAGTTCGGCAGGAACTGGGTATATCGTCTCGGACCGAAACAGCTTGATGGGACTATGGCTTCCACCTATTACCCGGGACTGTGCAACCATTGTACCGAGCCTGCCTGCGTACCTGAATGTCCTGCTGATCCGGTGGAGCGGACCTTCACCTCGGCCAAGACAGGCGAGACGGTGAAAATGGAGGTTGCCGCCACCTGGAAGGACCCTTTTGACGGCACGGTACAGATCGACAAGTCTCGCTGCCTCGGTTGCGGTGCCTGTGCGGAGGCGTGTCCGTATAATGCCCGCTATGTTAACCCCGATCTCGTTGATGATGTGTCATCAGACGGCAAGGCGGATAAATGTACCTTCTGTCAGCCGCGCCTTCTGGCCGGCCTTGAACCTGCCTGTGTGCAGACCTGCATTACCGGCGCCCGTATCTTTGGTGATATGACCGATCCCAAATCCGAAGTATCGGCCTATATCAAAAAGGGCGCCAAGGGCATCGAGGCAACGGGAGGATCGCTTGGACCCAATGTCTATTATTTCGGCAAGGCCAAGGACATCAAGCTGCTCTTCAATGATTCTACCCCTGAGGTGGCCGATCTCGAGAAGGCAAGAAAACGCGCCATGTTTGCCAAACTGGTAAAACCGGCCGTTCAGAAAGCCGGCCAGATTGGCCTGCTCGGAGCTGCCGGGACCTTGCTCTTCCAGGACAGGAACAAGGTCTGATTGGCTGTCGACAGAAAAACCGGAATAATTGTCTCAGGCAATTATTCCGGTTTTTTTTGCTCACCTGTGTGGTCCTTTTATTACGCACAGTCTCGCCTTTGGGGCACTGACCTGTCAGCGGCTTCATTACGTTCTGTTCGCGTCTGAAAACATTTTCCCATCCCATAAAACATGCCTGGCTTTATGCCTATCGGGTATTATACTTTCGGGGATTGCCCAGTCCTTGCTGCCGCCATCTGTCATTGCCGGTCAGTCGGTCGCGATGGCTCCTGGGCGAGCCCATTAATTGTCAGCACAGGAGGACAAGGTGATTTCCGTAGAAGAAGCGCTGAGAATTCTGCATGAGAATATACCCCGGCCCCGGCAGGAACTGGTTTCCCTGGAAGAGGCCTACAATTGCTACCTGGCTGAGGATATCCATGCACCGGAATCGTCTCCACGCTACACCAATTCCGCCATGGATGGTTTTGCCGTCAGGTGGGCGGATTGCAGCCGGGCAGGTGAGCAGCACCCGGCTCATCTGCGCATTATCGGCGAATCTCAGGCAGGGGTGCCGTTTGACGGGGTGGTATCACCGGGTGCAGCGGTGCGGATCAGTACCGGGGCCATGCTCCCCGAAGGCGCTGACAGTGTCGTCCGGGTAGAAGACACGAAAGAAAGTGACGGCGA
This sequence comes from Desulfobulbaceae bacterium, assembly GCA_024643445.1. Taxonomy (GTDB): domain Bacteria; phylum Desulfobacterota; class Desulfobulbia; order Desulfobulbales; family Desulfocapsaceae; genus Ww85. The sequence goes on from JAHEMX010000018.1 coordinate 13,769, forward strand.
GGTTGCCATCTTTGCCATCCGAGGCCTGGGCCAGGATGTCCGGCATGAAGGCGAGGAATTCAGGAAGGGCGCCTCTCTTTTTCATAAATCCATGCGTCTGGGAGCCCGCGATCTGGCTTTGCTGGCTTCCGTCGGATTGCACACCGTCAAGGTCTTTAAGCCACCATGCGTATCCCTGCTGGTAACCGGTACGGAACTGGCGCGCTTTGATGATCAGGGGATAAAGCCTCACCAGATAAGGGATTCAAACACTATTATGCTGACAAGTGCCGTCCGTGATTCCGGTGCGGTTCTGCGAACCACTTCCCATGTAGAGGACAGCCTGGATGAAACCATTGCAGCGGTGCGGCAGGCAGCGGAGGGGGGGGACGCGATTATTCTCTGCTCCGGCGGGGTGTCGGTGGGCAGGCATGACCATGTGAAAGAGGCCGCGGAGTCAGTCGGTTTTCATGAACTGTTCTGGAAAATCAGTCAGAAGCCGGGAAAACCGCTTTATGTCTGTCGCCGCGACGACACGCTGCTGTTTGGTTTGCCGGGTAACCCTGTCTCGGCCTTTATGTGTTTCAGTAACTATGTGAAACCGGTCCTGGCTGAACTTCAGGGCACTTCATCGATCAATCAGTCGATAACTGCCAAAACCACCGAACGAGTTGAAAACAAAGGCAGACGGACGAATTTTATTCGCGTCAACGTAGAGAATAAACCCAATGAAATCCCCATCATCAAGGAGATGGCAAAACAGGGCTCACATATGATCAGTTCCATCGTTCATGCGGATGGCTACATCATCCTGAAACCGGGTGAAGTACTGGAACCCTGCAGCCTGGCCGAGGTAATTCTTTTCTAGAAGGTAACACGTCATGGCCAGAGCCGATCAGGCCGGGTCCGATGGGATGCGGCGACTTTAGTCGTCTGCGGTGCATCTCATCTAGTGCATGGATGGTCAGCGTCCGCCGGGGCAGTCAGGTCAATTTGCCGGTGCATTCGACATCACGAACCGGTATATCGGTACCATGACAAGAATCAGAAGGATGATGTAAAACAATGCTGCGGCTGTGCCGGAAATGTCTGTCTGCTCCTCCTTTTCAACCTCGGGTAGAAGGGCGAGCACCACGGTAACCAGGTAGGAAAAAGGAATTGTCAGAAGCAGCATGAAGAGAATGTTTTTTCCCCTCGTTCCGGCAAGATAGTAGTTCACGATAAAAGGTAGCAGATAGAGGAGCGAGCCAAAAAGAAAGAGGAAAAAAAGAGCTTCCGGCATGTCAATACTCCCTGTATGGATAATGATTATAACCTTGCACGCAGTATAACCTGAATAGCCGGTAAATGTTCAGGAAAAATCCTCCGGCGACCACTCCTTTTCAAGAAGCTGACGGGATGCCCCTGACGGTTCTCCCTTCTTTTCAGCCAGGCTTCAACTAGGCAGCCGACCAGGCCCCGTCGACATAGATTATCTGGCCGGTCACAAATTCCATGCACGGTGAGCATAAAAAGGCGATAGGGCCGACCAGGTATCTCAGTTCACAAATTCTTTTTTTGGGAATTCTGGAGATAACCCAGTCATGGTATGTTTTGTTCTTTAGATCCTCCCGGTTGATATCCGTCACCGTAAAGGTTGGTGCAATGGCGTTGACGCAGATATTATGGGGTGCCCATTCAATGGCCAATGATTTCGTCAATTGGTTGACGGCTCCTTTGCTCGGGGCGTACGCCATGTCTCTGGCCCGGCCCTGAAGACCCCGGACAGATGAGATATTTACAATTCTTCCCTTCTTTTGTTCAAGAAAGTATTTACCCGCCGCCTGGCAGCAGAGAAACACCCCTTTTACGTTCACCCCCATGATCAGGTCCCATTTCTCTTCCGAGAAATCAACCGCATCTTCCAGGTGGGAGGCTCCGGCTGCATTGATCAGGATATCAATTCTGCCGTATGTGTCCGCAACGTTTCTCATCGCGGCCTGGACACTGTCTTTGTCCAGAATATTCACGGTGCCGATAGCTATTGTCACACCGCTCCGCTTATATTCCTCTTGAATCCTGCCAAGTTTTTCTTCATTTCGACCCAGCAAAACAACCTTGGCCCCCAGGGACGCCAGAGCCAGGCCCGCCTCGGCTCCAATGCTGCCGGAACCGCCGGTAATAACGGCTACCTCGTCCTGCAAACCGTACATTGATTCCAGTTTGTATTCCATTATAGTTCCTCATGTCTTGTCTACTGTTCCGGTGCAGCGAACGGCCACCATGGGCGTATCCCTGGCGACCTTCAATTCAGATTGTCGCGCCAGGTTCCAGTAACCAAGTTACGCTCATTGCGTCAGTATCTTGTGGCAGGGAGCCAGCGGTCGCCGGGAAGAGGGGGAATCATCCATGTATGAGATACATGGTGTAGCCGGGAACTGCTCCCTGTGCAAGGGTTTTATACGCTCCGATAAGCGTCGTGTCACCATCTTTTACGACATGAGCCCGATAGTCAAGTACAGAAATGCCAAATTGGTTCTTCTGGGTATGCACCTCGATAACCGGTGCCTCTGGGAATCATTAAGGAGGTATGCGAGCGCTACTATTTTGTGCGCGTGGGAAAAGTAAGACGAATGTCAACGCTTGAGAGGCTGATTCAAGTTAAAAGGTACCGACCTGCCTTAAAAAGGTGATCCGCCGGTACGAGGTGCTCGCCGACAATCTGTGTTCCGCCGGTCAATAGCTGACGGCTGCAGAGAAGTTCAGCTCACTCTGCCCTGGCGTCGGCACCGTGCTCAGACAGCTGCGCCCCGAACCAGCGATGCACTGCCGTCAACAGGTGGAGATCTGTCGTTTCAAAGGTGATCTCGGCCCCGTTCGG
>JAHEMX010000381.1 GCA_024643445.1 Desulfobulbaceae bacterium
CGATTCGGTCCTGCGTGATTGTCGAACCAGACGTGACCGCATTGACGAGGATCTGATGCGCAGCCAATTCCTTGGCCATCGCCTGCGTGGCCGACCACAGCCCCAGCTTGGCTGCACCGTATGCGGACAGGATACCAGTCGGTCGCAGTGCATCGGTCGACAGAACGTTGATGATCCGTCCGCCTTTGCCCGCTTCGATCATCGCCTTGGCCGCAAACTGCGCGAGGAAGTAAGCGCCTTTGAGATCGGCATCGTGCGTATAGTCCCACGTCTCCTCGCTCGTCTCGAGGAACATGCTTGCAGGGAAGACGGCTGCATTGTTAACAAGGATGTCGACCCCACCGAATCGCTCTACGGCCTGGTCGATCACTCGCTGCAAATCTGGCAGGCTCGCCATGTCGGCCTGCAGGCCCAATGCTTGCCCACCGGACGCAGTGACATCAGCTTCAATCTTCTTCAGCGCATCGAGCCCACGCCCAGTCAGAACGACTGATGCACCGGCCTGTGACAGGCGATGTACGATCACCTCACCGATCCCACGGCTACCGCCGGTGACGATGGCGCAGCGACCTTCGAGCGACAACAAATCGCTGAACGGTGTTGGTTCGGGGATGGAAATGGAAAGTGTTTTCAAAGCAAATCTCCTCTTGAAATATCACCCCACCATGGAGCGAAAGTCGAAGCTAGGTGCGAGCCAGATGTCGCAGGCTAACAAGTAATTATGTAGAAACTTCCTAATCCGCATTTTTGAGCATTATACGGAATGATGACTCATCGGGGCAGTCCTGATCAGATTGAGCATGTTACTCCATTTTTGATCTGTAACCTATTAAAAAATATATAAATGTATTGGGTCTGTGATTGCAAGTTGTTAGATTCATCATTCTGTATAACATCCTGATAAAAAGATTCTCTGCATTTTCTGCATGCTCGGGAGGTTTGATCATGCTTGTTGTGGCAACTCCCAAGGCCTGCGATCCCTGGGCTGTCTATTAAGCAGGAAAGGGCCTCTCAACATAAAAAACCCATTAAATATTGAGCGCATTGAGGCACATGGAACCCGCAAGTGCCACTATCATGGAGGGGAAGGTTTTTAACACGCTGTTTGCCGGTCAGGCTAAGTGATATGATCTGCCTGACACACGCATTGAAACGATAAAGCCAACCCGGCACTTGAGCGGACTGCGAGACGCCGGTAACTTTTTCATGCTTCTTCTCATTAAGGTGTTTCGGTATTATTTTTTGATCTGGCTGCAAATATACGATTTGCCAATCATTGGCTCTTTTCCCGCACTCTGGCAGGATCGCCTCTACTATCATGGACATAAACAGTGGCCGTCATTATGGTGGGAACTATAATATGCTGGCACAACTTGTACTGACACATGAACATGTAGATTAGCTGGCTCGTAAAAACAAATACAGGAGGATAACAACCATGGCACTTGTACCGATGCGCCAGATCCTCGACGAGGCCGCCAGGGGCGGTTACGGCGTCGGGGCGTTCAACGTCAACAATATGGAACAGATCCAGGCGATCATGGAGGCGGCGGTCGAAACGCACAGCCCGGTGATCATCCAGGCCAGCCGCGGCGCGCTGCAGTACAGCAAGCTGATCTACCTGAAAAAGCTGATGGAGGCGGCGGTGGAGGAATGCCCGCAGATCCCGGTGGCGCTCCACCTGGACCACGGCAATGGTCCCGAAGCGTGCCGGACCGCGATCGAGCTGGGGTTTACCTCGGTGATGATGGACGGCTCGCTCGATGAAACCGGGAAAGTGCCGAACAGCTACGAACAGAATGTCAGCGTGACCCGCCAGGTCGTTGAACTGGCCCATCCTTTCGGCGTTACGGTGGAAGGGGAACTCGGCTGCCTCGGCGGCATCGAGGATGGCCAGGGCGCGGGACTGAGCGACTCGGAGATGCAGGAGCACCTGACCGATCCGGTGCAGGCCGAGGATTTCGTCGCCAAGACGGGGCTGGATGCGCTGGCCGTGGCCATCGGCACGAGTCATGGGGCCTATAAATCAGGCATCAAGGATCCGAAAACGGGTAAAATCCTGCCGCCCAAACTGGCGATGGAGCGCATCCACCAGATCCATGCGAAAATGCCGACCTGCCATATGGTAATGCACGGCTCGAGCTCGGTGCCCCAGGAACTGGTCGAGATGATAAACAAGTACGGCGGCAGGATGCCGGGTGCCTTCGGCATTCCGCTGCCGGAAATCCAGGACGGCATCAAACACGGCGTACGCAAGATCAACGTCGACACCGACAGCCGGCTGGCAATGACCGCGGCGATCCGCAAGGTCTTCACCGAACAGCCGGAAAAGTTCGACCCGCGGGATTACCTCAGGCCCGCGCGCGAGATGATGAAGCAGGTGTATGTCGCCCGCATGAAAACCTTCGGCCAGGCGGGCCATGCCACCGATTACCGGCAGATGACGCTGGCGGACATGAAGGAGATCTACGCCGCGCAGGCGTGATGGAGGCCGGGAACCTATTCCTCCAGGGCTGCCAGGGCAGGATCCGGCCCCAGCAGAAAGAGGATGTCGCGCTCCTTGATGACGAAGCGTCCGGTAGGGATCATCAGCACCTTTCCGGCCGCCTGCTCCTTCACGGCAATTACCTGGATCCCCCGGGTATTGATCAGATCGAGTTCGATCAGCGACTTGCCGATGAAGGCGGCGGGGGAGGTCAGCTCGACGATGCTGTACCCCTCCATAAAGGGCAGGTATTCGAGGACGTTGGGGTTGTCCAGGCGCCGGGCGACGGTTATGGCCATATCCTTCTCGGGAAAATAGATGTCGTCAGCGCCGATCTTCCGGAGGATACGGCCGTGCGGCTCGCTCACCGCCTTGGCTAAAACCCGTTTGACACCCAGGTCCTTCACGTTGAGGGTGGCGAGTACGGAGCTGTTGAGCGAGGACCCGATACTCACCACCACCGCATCCATTTTTTCAATTTCAAGCTCCCTGAGGGCCTGGGGGTCGGTCGCGTCGGCGATGACCGCCCGGCTCACCCGGTCGCGAATCTCCTGGACCTGGCGGGCGTTGCTATCGATGCCAAGCACCTCGTGGCCCTTCTGGAAAAGATCGCAGGCGAGAAAGGAACCGAAATTACCCAGGCCGATTACGGCAAATTGTCTTTTCATAGTATCATCCGATCATGATGTTTTCTTCGGCAAACTGGAACCGTTTGACCTGTTCACGGCTTACGGCGAGACCGATTACCATGGGTCCGAGCCGGCCGATGAACATCAGCAGTACGATATTGATGCGCCCGAAGGAGGACAGGCTGTCGGTAATGCCGGTCGACAGGCCGACCGTCCCGAAAGCGCTGGTGGCCTCAAAGAAAAGTTCAAGGAAACGCCCACGGGTCTGGGAATGGGAAACCGATCCCAGTTCACTGGCCAGCAGCAGGGAAACGGCCAGGATAATCACCGCCGCGCTGATCATTACCACGCTTGTCGCCCTGGACACGCTCGCCTCAGGCAGGGTGCGCCGGAATACATGGGGCCGGCTGAAGCCCCTCAACCGCGAGATCGCTGTTATCACCAGCACGGCGACGGTGGTGGTCTTGACCCCGCCTCCGCAGGAACCCGGCCCGGCGCCGATAAACATCAGTATGCAGAGGATGAACAGGGTCTCGTTGGTCATGATGCTCATGTCCAGGGTGTTGAATCCTGCGGTCCTGGCGCTGACTGACTGGAACAGGGCGGCCAGCAGGCGCCCTGGAAGGCTCAGCGGCGCCAGGGTGTTGTTCCACTCCATGAACAGGATCGCCACGGTGCCGAGGACGATGAGCAGCGCGCTGACGGACAGTGCCATGCGGCTGTGCAGGCTGAGGTGCTTCAGCCCTGATTTCTTGCCGAGGAACCGGTTTTTCACATCGACGATAACCACGAAACCGATACCGCCGATGACGATCAGCAGGCTCAAGACGGTATTTACCAGCCAATCCTCCCGATAGCTGACAAAACTGTCCCGGTAAAGGGAAAAGCCCGCGTTGCAGAAGGCGCTGACGGCATGGAATACGGCCGGGTAGACTCCTTGTGCCAGGCCCTCCCGGGGTGCCGTGCGCAGGTAGAGAAGGAGTGCTCCCGCCGCTTCTATGGAAAAAGCGGTGATGAACACCGCCTTGAGCACCGTGGTTGCCGGTTGCTTGCCCTCTCCATAGGTGAAGGTATCCCTGATGCCGGCCTGGCCGGACAGGGTGGGCCGCCCCGACGAGGCGGTTCGCGCCTGGGAGACGGCGGCGCGCCTCGATCCCGCCAACGCAACGTACGCCGAGCGCGTCCCCGGGCAGGGCAA
>JAHEMX010000382.1 GCA_024643445.1 Desulfobulbaceae bacterium
GTTCAGACGACAGCTTTCCTTTTCGTTAGAGAGGGCCCTGTGTTTCAGGGCCATCGAGGTAACCCGGAGAAGGGTATCCTGGCGGATCGGCTTGATGATATAGTCCAGAGCTCCGATGCGCAGAGATTCGGTAGCGGTTTCGATGCTGGGCACCCCCGTGATCATGACAACCGGCGTGCCGGGGTGCAGTCGCCGGGCTATCTTGAGCAGCTCGATACCACTCTTACGGTCCATGACAATATCGGCAAAAACCAGGTCATATTCTACGCTTTCAACCAGCGACAGCGCTTCATCATAACTTGTCGCGGTGAACACTTCGTAGCCGGCTTCCGAAAGAAACACGTTAAAGGTAAAACGGATCCCCTCTTCGTCATCTATAACCAAAATTTTTTCTGCCATACGGGTGCCCTCTATTGCGTATTGTCCTGCCAGGCTGGCAGCGTAACCGTCATTCGGGTATACTGGCCCTCCCTGCTGTCAATGGCAAGTTTCCCGTTGTGATTTTCCAGGATTCCATGACTGATGCTCAAACCCAGACCTGTCCTTTTACCCTCCGTCTTGGTTGAAAAAAACGGGGTTATAACCTGGTCGATGATAGCTGCAGCTATACCGGTTCCATGATCCAGAAATGAAATTTCCACCTGGGGGCAATCGCTGACAGTGATGGAGCGAGATGTGATTTGAAGAACTTTGTCGCTGTCCGGCCCCGGATATTTCTCGTTCAGCGCATACCTCGCATTGCTGATAATATTGATAAAGACCTGTTCTATTTCATGGGCCTGTACCATGATTTTTGGCAGAGGTTCGGCAAGTTTTGTTTCAAGAACGATGTTGTCCTTACGCAGCTGGGCGGATGTCAAGGTCAGGGCATCGGATACTATGGCATTGGCGCAAACGACCACTTTGTCTTCATGGCGCCGCCGTGAAAAGGTGAGGAGACCCTCAACAATCCTGGCAATCCGATTCCCCTCCTTGACCATTCGCTTGGCGACATCGTTGATCATGTCATCTTCTTTACTTCTATTACTGATAATCTGGGCATAATTTATGATACCGGTGATAGGGTTGTTTATCTCATGGGCCACCCCGGCAGCCAGTTCGCCGACAGCTGCGAGCCGCTCGGCATGCATGGCGATTGCCTGGCTGGTCTTTTTTTCAGAAATATCCCTGAGAAAAGCGACAGCTTTTTCCTCGCCATCGATATCGGTGATTCGGGTGTACGCCTGCTCGTAACTTCTGCCATCCACGGTTTCGTATTCCAAATGCTGGATATTGCCCGATTTAATCGCCTCCTGCATATAGCAGGGGGTACAGGGGCTCGTCCTCTCCCTGAAAACCGAGTAACAGGCCTTGCCTTTACAATCGCCGAAATCATCCATGAAAACCTGGTTCTGGTATTCGATGGTGTAATTGGTATTGATGATACTGACTCCTTCAAGCAGGTGAGACAGGATGCTGTGCAGTTTGTCACGTTCCGAACTGATTATTTCATGAGCGTTTTTCAGTTGCGTTATATCCCGGAACGATTCAACGATGCCAATAACCTCGCCACTGGAAGCGATGAATGGAGTTGCTGCCAGAATACAGGGTATCGACTTGCCATCCGGGCGTTCCTTGTCCACATACGTTTCAACGCTTGATTCACCTCTGATCACACGGTTGATCGGGCATGCGGCCGTGTGGCACATCGGTCCGCTGAAGATGTCAAAACATTTCTTGTTTACGGCGTCCGCCTCATTCAAATTGGCCATAACCGCGAAGGTTCTGTTTACCTTTACAACGTTGAAGTCCTTGTCGATGACACGCATTCCGACGGAGGCAGTCTGGAAAATCTGGTCCAATTCGGCATGAGCCTGCTTCAGGACCTGTTCCATCCGCTTGCGTTCTGAAATGTCCTGTCCTATGCCGTAGATAAAGTTTCCCATGCCACCGCTCAAGGGAACCAAATTAAGCAGCATTGTCTTGGTGTTGCTTCCTACCCGATAATCAATTTCAAGCATCCAGTGATCATCCTTGTTCGATATTTCCTCGGTACACTCTGTTGGCGATCTTCCTGCTGTTATATCCATGAAAGATTTCGCCAGCAGATCCTCCTGGGAACATTCGAGAAATATCAGAGCCGCATGATTATTGTCGACGAATTTGCCTTCATCGTCGAATAAGAATATGGGGTTGGAGGCCTGCTCGAAGATGGTCCGGTATTTCCTCTCGCTTTCCTTGATAGTCTTCTCAGATCGCTGGCGCAGGATAAAATATTGTTGAGCGAAAACACCAAACAGGGCGAGCAGCGTGATGACCAGGATGCGTTTCCAGATTTCATGCACATCCGGCGTTATCAATTCTTCGGCAAACCTGCTGCCGCCGAAAAAGAGTACGTGGAGAAAAGATTCCAGGATCCAATAGAAAAATCCTATCCCGATACCAATCCAGATAAAATTACCAGCCGAGACAAAGGCGTTGAGGCGGTGCCAGATGGACATGTTTAAACCTCCAATGACAAAAGGCTGATCCGGGAAGCCTTGTACTGTGAGGTGTTGAGGACGACCACCACCGTCCTAACTGAAAACATACGCTAATGCGTACCATCTTTGCGATATTTAAACAACAAGTTTTGCGTAACATCAGGACCATCGCGTGCACGTCAAGGCTGCCAGGTCCGGCTGAATCGTGATGTTTTTTAAAATGCCCCCGCCAGGTAGACCCCGGCAACCAGCTACTGAATCTCGTCAGGAATAACGAGCCGGGGGGTATCTTCTCAACCGGATGAGCCGTCTTTTGAAAAACCGCAAAATGGCAGCGAGGAAGAAGCGGAGAGCGGGTATTTGCTAAAAAGTATCAGGTGGAGGAAAATGATAAAGGTCACGCCTGCGGCAGGCGTGAAGAGGAACGAATTTGTTAGGAGACCATAAGCAACAACAGAGAGAATCAAGCCGTTTGCAGTAATGATGTCACAAATCCGCTCCTGCCCAGCGATGAGACGCTGCCTCCTTTTGCCAGCACCCCCGCTGTAACCTTTCGGCTGGAGAAACGTTCAATATTGTGGACACACTGTACCAAGTGGAACATCTATTGCAGTCGTGATGGCAAAACGTGCAACGTACCGGTGAAATAGAAAGAGGGTTGTGCCATGCCTGACGGTAACAAAAAACAGCCGTTATCGTTTTTGTCCTCAGAATCGCAGGAAAATCCATCTGTCGATGCAGATCTTACCGACATGCTGGATTATCTGGGAGTCGAAAGAGAATATCTACGGAAAACCTTCAGTGCGACAACGGCGTCTGTCGTCTTCGCCGAACAGAAACATCCGACAGGCATCTGGCTGCATGACGAGCAACACACCATCGTCTGTGCAAACAGACCTTTCCTGGATCAATACGGGAATTGTATAAAAAAAAGATGCTATCGGAAATTGATGGGCAAAGAGAACATTTGCGGATGCTGTCAATCATTGGGAGCATTCCGCAGTCATACCCCGCGGCAGTGCAATCCGTGCGATAGGAATAAACCGGGTTTCGACATTAACACCTTCCACGTGCCGATAACCAACACCTATGGTGATCGATTTATTCTGAAATCCATTTTTCATCTGGCAGACTCGGCCGCGATTAATGCAGATCCCCATATTGAGGAGCAGGAAGAGTACTCCTGCCAGGAAATACTTATCAGTTGTTCGGCATGCCACAAAATTAAAGATAAAAAGGATAACTGGGTCCTTGCAGACGTGAACATCCTCGAACGCCATCGCGGAAGGATAAGCCACGGGATATGCCCTGAATGCATAACATTGCTGTACCCCTACTTGTTTGACTTGCCAGATTCCACAGATAAGAAATCACGTCCAGAATAGGATGATTGCGCTGCCATGTCTGATAGTTATGAGAAGTTTTATTCTGAATATAAAAACAAGTTGTTCAACTACTTGATCTATAAAAGTGGTGACCCCGGGGTAGCCCAGGACATCATGCAGGAAAGTTTTACGCGTCATTTCCAACATTATGGTCATAAGGCTATCGCGTCACCGGCCTTGCTCTTTACCATTGCCAGGAATGCTCTGGTGGACGCCCAGCGCTACCAGAATAAGCTTAACCTCCTGCACTCCATACCTCCTCATACCCTGCCCGGTCCGGAATGTGCATTGATTACCAAGGAGGAAATTGAAAAAGTTGAATCTGCCTTTGAAAAGCTTCCTGAGCAGGATAAAAAGATGTTAAGGCTTGCTGTTAAAGGAATACCGTATAACGACATCGCCGCTCTTTACAAGGTGAGCATCGCAAACGTGAAAGTCAGGATTCACCGCTCGAGAAAA
>JAHEMX010000383.1:0-3884 GCA_024643445.1 Desulfobulbaceae bacterium
CCACAGAAAGGCGCCGAAACGAGATCCTCGAAGAACTCAGGGAGAAAGGGCTATTCGAGCGATTCTGGTTATGGCTTAAGAGGCTGTTTGCCGGGGAACCATCAGCGGAGGCATCGCCTGCTGCAAAGAAGGATTCGGATAAAATCGCTGCCGCAACCGTTTCTGTTCCCGATTCAGCCGGCCCTGTAGCCGCGAAGCAGGCGGTGCCGGCAGCCGCAGACATTGTTGAGGCTGCAGCGCCCGGCACAACCCAGGATGAGACCACCACTTCCCCGTATGAAACGGACGCTGGTGTACCTGAAGGGACGCCCCAGACAAAAGAAAAATAGGCATCTTCATCCCTGATCGCAGGAAGGCATGACGCGCCAATCAGCTCTTTAAGAGCGGGAGAGAACGAGTATCGTGATCGGTTTGACATCAGAACAGAAGAAACAATTGCTTGAATGGTTTGGTCCGGAGCGATTTTCCACCGGATCGTCCAACCTGGAACTCCATCTCCATGACATTTCACCGTATACCGGGAAACTGCCGGCAGCGGTAATCTGGCCGAAATCAACCGAAGAAGTGGCAAAAATCCTTGGTTGGTCGTACCGGGAAAATATTCCGGTTACTCCCTGGGGAGCAGGAACGAGCACCGAGGGTAATCCCCTGGCAATGGCAGGGGGACTGGTTTTGAACATGATCAGAATGGATCGTGTTCTTGCTGTCCGCCCGGAAGATCTGCAGGTTGATGTTCAGCCCGGTGTCCTGCGCCGGGAACTCAATCGTCAACTGAGCGGCAGCGGGCTTTTTTTCCCGGTTGATCCGGGAGCGGACGCGAGTATTGGCGGTATGATCGCCAACAACGCCTCGGGCGTGCGGACGGTCAAATACGGGGCGACGAAAGATTATGTGATGCAGATGACCATTGTCCTGCCGGATGGAAAGGTCATAAAGACGGGGAGCCGGGCACATAAATCGTCCTCAGGGTACGACCTGACCCGGCTGTTCATCGGCTCGGAAGGGACTCTGGGCGTGGTCACTGAGGCGACACTGCGGCTGAGCGGTATCCCGGAGAACCATCTGGCTGCAACCGTTGTATTCGACACGCTGCAATCGGCATCGGAGGCCGTGGCGATGATTATCGGCACCGGGCTTGAGCCGGCAGCTCTTGAATTGCTCACGGAAGAGTTGATTCATCTGATGAATGTGGAAAAGGGACTCAATTTGCTGGAAAAGCCCTCTCTCTTCTGTGAGTTTCACGGCATCAGCAGGGCGGCTCTTCTGGAAACCGTGGATGTTGCCCGGGAGGTATGCGAAGATTGCGGGGCAATCGAGTTCAAATACGGTATTGATGAGCAGGAGAGGAATAATCTCTGGCGAGCCCGGCACGAAGCCTGGGAAACGATTCATCGAGCCCATCCGGGCAAGGAAACCTTGATCGTTGATGCCGCCATACCCATCTCCCGCTATCCGGAAATGGTGCTCTTTTCACGGGAACTGGTGGCTCAGGAAAACGTTTCCGGCTATGTCTTCGGCCATGCCGGGGACGGAAATCTTCATGTGGTTATGGCCGCTGATCCGCAGAACAGTGAAGAATGGCAAAAACTTGAGTCCATCAATCAGCGTGTCGTCGAGCAGGCCATTGCCTTGAATGGAACCTGTACCGGGGAGCACGGCATCGGCATCGGCAAGCGGAAGTTTATGAGGCTCGAGCATGGCGACAGCTACGATGTCATGAAGCAGATCAAAGATCTGCTCGACCCCAAGGGGTTGATGAACCCGGGCAAGATATTTATCTGAGCCCCTTGCAAAACGGTCTTTTCGCCCAAAACCGGTGTCATGCTCAAAAAAATATCCTATTAAGATTAATTACATAAGCCCAATAGTACTTCTTTCAGGGCGAATGGAGGTGATTTTTTTTTGCATGCCTTGGTTTTGAGCGAAAATCCTCATTTTTTATAAAACTCCTATGAAAGCTGATCTCCAGGTGAAGGCTTTCACCAACCGGTCGGCCGGGATGGAGGCATCAGGAGGAGGCGTTGAACTTCTTCTCCCACTCGTATTCCCGACCGGTGACGGTATCTTCCATCCGGCGAATTCTCCGCTCGAGATCCTGAAACTTCTTCTTCAGGCGTCTCGCGGCATTGCCGGGTGAGTTGGCATAACTGTCGTAAAAAACCCGCTCGTCTTCATTTTCAAAGGAATGAACCGGCTCCGGTTTCATCAGCAAGGCCGCGACAAGGTAAACGCCGATTACCGGCCAGAAGCCGCTCAACAGGAATACAACAACGATGCCAAGACGCACCCAGAATACCGAGATATCAAAAAAATCGGCGACCCCTCTGCATACACCAAGGATAACCCCGTCTCTTGAGCGGTATATGCCCCGCCTGTTAGTATAGGTTTCACTCATCTGCTATCTCCTTTGTTATCATGCCGGTCCATCAGTATCGTTTCCAGGGCCTCGATTCGTTCTTCCATTTTTTCAAGCCCTCGAAAAATCTCCTGTATCATCTTCGCCTCGTCGCGGCTGTTACTGCGGCCGGCGGCGCTCAGACCAGAGTGCCGCATCCTGACAAGCACCAGAACGGTTCCGCATATCAGGCCGGCAAGGGTGACGATAGAACCGAAAACGATGGCAACGATGACAATACCGTTCATGACAATCCGCTATTCTCTTCAGGTTTATGTGATTAAACGTGATCTTCTTTGTTCTCACGGTATGCAGCCGCCTTCATCTTGGCAAGCTCTTTTTCAATCTCGTCGTCGGTTGCCAGGTCGTCGAACCGCTCGTCGCCAGTCGGTTTGCTGAAGTTGACCAGGTCAGCCTCGGCCTCCATCCGTTCGATACGATTTTCCAGATACTCAAAGCGCGCCATTGTTTCTGAACTGTCCATACGGCGGATATCTTCCTGGGCCCGTTTCTTGTTTTGCGCCTTTTTGTGGCGCTGGGCCAGGGTACGCTTTTTCTCTTTGGCTACACCAAGCTTTTTCTCCAGTTCAGCTATATCATCCTGGTATTGCTCAATAAAGGACTGGTGTTCAAAAACCTCTTTTTCCATTGAATGTGCCAGTTCAGCAAAATGTTTTTTTTCAATCAATGCTTCGCGGGCAAGGTCATCACTGCCTCTGGCAACAGCGAGTTCAGACCGTCGCGTCCAGAGTTCCCTGCGCTCGATCATCTCGTCGAGGCGGCGCTGAACCTTCTTGCGACTGGCGATGAGGCCGGCGCAGGACGATTTGATCTCAATAAGGGTGTCTTCCATTTCCCGGATCATCAGCTTAATCATCTTGTCCGGGTCTTCAGCCCGATCCAGCATGGAATTGATGTTAGAACTGACGATATCTCTGAATCTTGTGAAAATTCCCATAATGAACCTCCGTTTTCTCATGGTTTGGTTACGGTAAAGCAGAAAACGTGCCAGTTGTATGATATTTGCAAAAGACGCACAGTTACCGTGCGATAGCATGTTGACTCTGTATGGCTGGAGTGTTACTTTATACTGCTAAATGGTAATATTAACCAATTAAAGGTATAAAATACCAACAGGAGGCGCATGTTATGCCCGTCTCGTCGGTGAAGCATCGTGAAGCGCTTGGACAATCAGAAGTCTATCTCGAGTTTCAGGAACGTCTTTCCCGGGTTGCCCCGGTCGATCGCCCGGTTCTGCTTGTCGGTGAGCGAGGGACTGGCAAGGAACTGGCTGCTCACTCTCTGCATTATCTTTCCGGGCGCTGGGATGGGCCGTTTATTACCCTGAACTGCAGTACCCTGTCACCGACGCTGATCGAGTCAGAGTTGTTCGGGCACGAAAAGGGCGCCTATACCGGTGCTGATGACCGGCGCTTTGGCCGCTTTGAGGCGGCCCATGGCGGTACGCTGTTCCTCGATGAGATCGACA
>JAHEMX010000383.1:3894-4297 GCA_024643445.1 Desulfobulbaceae bacterium
GGATCGTCTGTGCGACCAACGCCGATCTTGTTGAAATGGCAGATACGGGTGAGTTTAAGCGCGATCTGCTGGACCGTCTTTCCTTTGAGGTTCTGTTCCTGCCTCCCCTCAGGTACCGGGAAGAGGATATCATGCTGCTGGCCCGACATTTTGCTGCCAGGATGGCTTATGAACTTGAGATTGAAGAAGAAATTGTTTTTAGCCCCGAGGCGGTAGTCGCGCTGGAAAACCATCCCTGGAGAGGCAATGTCAGGGAACTCAAAAACGTCATCGAACGGGCGGTATATCGCTGTCATTCCGGTCGCATTGCCTCGATCACCTTCGATCCCTTCACCTCTCCCTATAAGGACCCTGGTGGCGTTGGAGAACAGCTGTCACCTGGTTCTGACCAGTTTCTCGGGGG
>JAHEMX010000384.1 GCA_024643445.1 Desulfobulbaceae bacterium
TACATTTCTCCCAGACCTTTTTAAAGGTATAACCTTCCCGGGAAAGAAAGAACACCTTGGATAAGCCGAGTCTTCGACTTTCATCACCGATATGCTGGACGAAACCGCCCACCAGGGGACCGAGGAAATTGTACCCTTCTATATAAAGATCCGGACGCTTTTGGTTCTCCGCCTCAAGCGGCAGCATAAGCTGTTGTAAAGCTCTGCCCCGATAAAAGGGGCGTCCCCGGCCGTACTCCACATATCTCCTGACGATCGATTTCCGGTACTTCTCGGATCCATCACGCAAGACAAGGGCCCGCAGACCAAATGCCGCCGGTCTCATGCCGTCTGAAACCGGGTTGTCACCGACATGCAACCAGGAAGATTTCTCAAGACCGAAGCGCTCTTGAATAAGGGGAAATGCTTTCCCGGAGGCTTTCGCCAGGAAACTGTCTGCCGAGGAAATAACCGCTTCGGCAAAATCAAGCAGACCGGCGCGATCAACCAGCGTTCTGAGATGTTCGGATGGGAGATAGATGTCCGAAATAATAAGAATCCTCTTGCCCTGCCCAGAGAGTTCGGACATCCAGTCTGCAAGAAGGGCGCGGGGCACCAATACGCGGCTCTCCATCTCGAGTTCGTAAGCGGTAACGTCAGCCAGCAGCGAATCGCTGTACTGTTCGCCGAAAATTTCCCGCAGCGTTCTCTCCATGAAGACCGGATAACAGGCCTCATGATCCTCAAAAAGCTGAGCCGTTTCCAGCCGCTGTTTTTTTTCAAGCCGATCCCGGCAGTCCTGCACGGCCTCCCATGAGCAGGTAATGTCGGCCCGGGTAGCCAGGCAGGATATATACCTGGCAACGGGCAGCTTGACGATATCCGGATCATGAATTCTGCGCACCAGGAGGGTATCAAAGAGGTCGAAGCTGACCGTCTGGCAGTCCGCCGCCAGACGGTTGCCTTCCTGGATCAGTTTCTTCAGGGAATAGAATGTTTTCCAGCTCATAATGGGCAGATTTGAAAATTGAACCTTATGATACTTTCTTTTTGATCCAGCGCAGGGTTGCCTGGGCCAGTTCTTTCAGGGCCGGTCTGACGCCCTTGGCGCTTTCCGGCAGAAGCTGGTGTTTTACTTCCCCGAGTTCATTCTCCAGTTCAACGAGCCGTTCGCTGCCGGCCTTGACATAGCTCCGGTAGCGGTCAGGAATCGCCGCCAGCAGATATTTGGTTATCAGCGCTTTATCCTGCTCCCGCCCGGTTATCGCAGCTTCTCCCAGGGTATTCCCGCGGTGTATCCGATAATAGAGGAGCTTCTGCTCATGCAGATAACTCACCTGATCGGGAAAACGTGAGATCATACGGAAAATGAAATCATAATCGTGCAGATACCGTAAACTACAGAAGGGACCGATCTCCCGGGCCGCTTCAGCCTGCATGAAGAGATTTGAGGTCGTCACCATGAAATTCCCTTTGAGAAAGGCGGTAAACAGATCCTGACAAGCAAAATAGAAGTCCCGGTTCTTCCGGTGCCAGACATTCCAGCCAAAATCCGGATCTGTAAACTCCTTATCATCATTATCAATCGGGATAACATCTGAAAAAACGCAGACAGCATTGCGTTTCCGGCAGGCCTTCAGCAGCATTTCCAATCGATTGCTGGTATAGACATCATCGGAATTCAGGATAGAGATATACTTCCCCCTGGCAAGGCCAATACCGCGGTTAATGGTGTTGAATGCGTCCTGGTTTTCCTGGAAATAATAGTGAAGACGGCTATCCGAGTACCTCTTAATTACTTCGGCTGTGCTATCCGTGGACCCGTCGTCCACGACGATCAGTTCAAAATCGTCGCAACTCTGATCCAGAACACTTTGAATCGCCGGGCCAACAAATCGTTCGTGATTGTAGGCCGGTATTACTACAGATATGAGCGGTTGACTCATTATCGCTCCTTAATGTTACGTGTGCCCGATTCTATTCAAATGAGCCCCCTGCAAAAGGGTCTTTTCGCCATACTCGGCGTTATACTCAAAATTTTATCCTCGGATTAATACGTATATGCCTATGGTAAAATTTTCCGTATGCCTTGATATTGAACGAAAATCCTCATTTTGCATAAGACTCTGATTACGGCCGATGCGCAAGTCAGCCCTCGATGAGATCAGGAAATGGTGCTGTACCTAATGGAGATTCATCCTCAAGTCAAGGCTTTCTTGACGGCAGTTCTCCCCCTTAGCCAACCGGTAAAGCGTGTCAGGTCAATATTATTGTCCCGAAGCATCTCAAAACTGTAAAAAGGGTCCGGGACGGTGAGCATCTCCTCCCATTTCTCCTGGAATCGTCTTTTTTCATCGTGATCATGGGGTCGTTCTCTGCGGGATTGAACCGCCTTCTCACCATACCCGGGTACTGGAGCAGTTATTGAAGCATAGGGAGTATATACTATTTTTTTGCCCGTTTCAGCCATTCTGAATGAGAAATCATGCATGGCAAGAAGATGGGGAAACTGCAGGTGATCTAATCCGCCAAGTTCCTGGTAGAGGGAACGACTTATCAGGCAGAAATCCCCGTCACATAATCGAACCGATTGTAAACAATGCACGCCATTCATATGTTTAGAGCAGGACGCCAGGAACCGGGCAAAATAGCCTGGCGACTCGTTCGCTGTATCAGGAATGGTGTAGGATGGTCCATCATCACTACCGTAGAAGACCCGACCGCAGACGATTCCGATATCCGGGCGCTGCCGGTAACAGGAAACAAGCTCTTCGAGCCATCCGTCACTGCAGTCAGCGACAGGCGAGGTGATGAATACCAGCAACTCTCCGGAACAGGTAAGAACCCGGTTATGCAATAACCCGGCCCCTGAAATCTCTCCCGGGAGATTGGCCTGCTGTCGATCTTCGGATTTCATCCGTCCTTCAGAAGGGTTATTATCCCCAGACAACTGTTCACCAGCCCCAACGGCAATAAATTCACCGTTGGGATAGCTCGTTTTCCGCCGAAGGGCGGCCAGGGATTCGCACGGGGACCCTGATTCTGCTGGATGCCAGACAAGAATGGAGGTATCCGGCTGACGGCCGGCCTGAAATCGGGGACGGTAATAAAACCTGATTCCTGTATCTTCAACCGTAGCGTTATACTCCCGTCTCTTCAAGGATTGCTCCAGCGCGGTTTTCCCGGCGTCATGGGCATAGGATTTCTGATCGTGATTGATGCTCGTCGAGGTGTCGGAGGCCCGCCAGTGATAAAGTATCAGTGGAATATGATGAATCTTTTCGGTCTCTTCGGATAGCCGCAATAGCAGATCAAAATCCTGGGCTCCATCGTACCGACTGTCGAATCCGCCGATTTTTTTAAACAGGGCGGCAGAAACAACCACAAAATGCGTTATATAATTGTGTGAAAAGAGTAGTTCCCGGTTGAAACCCGGTTTGCGAAACCGCGACAGCTGGCTGCCGTCATCTCCAATCAAATCCTCATCCGTGTAAAAGATGTGAGCGTCTGTTTTGCTCATTGCCTCAGCCACCTGATAGAGACAGTCTGCGCTCAGTTCATCGTCGTTATCAAGAAAAGCCAGATAATCACCGGCAGCCAGCGCGGCTGCCGAGTTGGTTGTGGCAGAAATCCCACCATTGTTATCGTGAAACCCGATCTTGATCCGGGAATCAACAGCTGCCCACGTCTCAAGGTGACGACGGATCTCGGGGGCGGTGCTGCAATCATCAACCAGGCACAGTTCCCAGTGCGGATACGCCTGATAGAGTACAGATCGTATGCAGTTATTGAGACAGTTGATAGCAGGGTTATAGACCGGTACGAGGATTGAGATGAGCGGTTTTTTCTCCAGCTTCTCGATTCGTTCGTCGCTGTATCGTTTCTCAAACAGCCCTTTTCCAAGATAATGAGAGAGGGAAAACCCGTTATCTTCGAATATCTCATTTTGAGAGCGATAATAATCAGGATCGAAAAGTCTGGCCGGCCTGAGCCTGTCCCCCCCGGGCCGGTTTTCCGTTGCGAGATAGCTGGACAAAGGATCACTCAGGTCAGCACTTTGTCCAGCGAGAAGGGAGCTGTAGTAGTCTGGCTCGAAAACAGGAACAGGACTCTTCCCGGTAAATGCCCCGTATCGCTTGTATTGTTTAATAATCGCTAAAATCTCTTTCCGAGAATCCGCTAATCCAGGATTTCTGTCCAGATACCAGTCAAGATCAAAAAATGGACTCGGACTTGCTCCGGTTATCTCCCAGTGATGTGTGTAATGGGTCAGCGGGTCTCCCTTGCTTTCATCCCAATCGCTTCTTGCGCGATAGGT
>JAHEMX010000019.1 GCA_024643445.1 Desulfobulbaceae bacterium
ACACGTGGGCCCGTTTGCTGTTGTTGTTATTCAGTTTTCAAGGATCGTATGACGACCGCAAAAACACCCTGCGGCCGCGCACTCTCAGGGAGCGCGAAAGAGCATTAAATTAATATGTCTGCTACTTTATGTCAATGACTAATTTAACCACTCCACTACTTTTTCCCGCCCGGGCGCTTCCACCCCGTCAGCAGGACCGCGGCACACTACTTGATCGGTTACCCCTTGTCAATAACTGTTTCCCAGAAAAAGAGCTGAAAGGAAATGATCACAGATTAAGGTCTGCTGCCAGTCATTCTTTTATCCAGTGCTGCAGAGCATCTATAATCTTTTTTGCCTGTTCGGGGCTGGAGATGGTAAATTTTGATTTGGAAATATAATTTCCCTGCCGCTTCTGGTAACGCCGAATGGTGTACATGTCTTTACTGTACTCTCCGGTCGTTTTGTTGCGGTTCTGATAACGGAACAGCACGGTTGCCCAGGCTCCCTTGGAAAGAATTACCTTGTCCAGTTCCTTGACAAGCAGCACGCCGTCTTCCTCGTAGTTTACACTCAATCCTTCTACGGTCTCACTCATCCGTTTCCCGTCACCTTGAATAATCGCCTTGGTCCGACCTGATTATCAAAGGTATCCTCCTGTCGGTGTGGTTATGATTCTTTATTTCTGAAATAGCATTCCTTGCGTTCCTGGGCCTTCCGTCTTCTACGGATGGCTGCTTCGCAATCAGGCTCATAATGCGGAACTCCGGTCGGACGCTTGTTGTCGTCGAGAGCAACAAAGGTCAGGTAGGCGGAAGCGATATGGCTGACGACCCCTGTGCGCAGGTCTTCCGCTTCTACCCGAACGCCTATCTCCATGGATGTCCTGCCCGTGGCATTAAGTGATGCCTTGAGAACGAGCAGGTTGCCGATATAAACCGGCAGATGAAAATCCAATCGGTCGATGGATGCGGTGACAACTGTCGTCCGGGCGTGTTTCATCGCCACGACACTGGCCGCATCATCAATATATTTCATGATATCACCGCCATGGATGTGACCGTCCGGATTGGCATTGGTGGGCAGCATCATGTGGGACATCAACACCTGGCATTTAAACTCAGACATCTGGTAAGCCCTTTGGCAAAGGTTGCATTGACCGCTGATTTGCTGGTCAATGCAACCATAATAACAGACAAAGGTAAAGCAGAAAGCAGGTTTTAGTCGAGCAGCTCCGCCTTAAGGACCGGCTTGGATTCCTTGGCTGAGACAAAAATGATACCGCTTTTGTCCGTGTCAACGAGGATAACATCGCCTTCGCTGAATCGGTTTTCAAGCAGTTCCATGGCCAGCGGATCTTCGACGTGTTTCTGTATTGCCCGTTTGAGCGGACGGGCGCCAAATACCGGGTTGTAGCCGGCCGAAGCCAGGAACTGTATGGCGTTTTTGCTGAACCGCAAACTCAATTTTTTATCCTTGAGCCGACCGGCCAGCCGACGAAGCTGGATGTCGACGATGGGTACCATCTCTTCCCGCGAGAGTGCGCGGAAGATGATGGTCTCGTCAATCCGGTTCAAAAATTCCGGCTTGAACTGGCGGTAGAGAATTTCCTCGATCTGCTGCCGTATCGTTTTACTGTCGGCGTGCTCTTCTGTCATACGCATGATCAGGTCACTGCCCAGGTTCGAGGTCATGATCAGAATGGTATTCTTGAAATCGACCGTTCTTCCCTTGCCATCGGTCATCCGGCCGTCGTCGAGAACCTGCAGGAGGACATTGAATACGTCCGGATGAGCCTTCTCTATTTCATCGAGCAGGATGACCGAGTAGGGACGGCGCCTGACTGCCTCGGTGAGGTAGCCACCCTCGTCATAGCCGACATATCCGGGAGGGGCGCCAATGAGCCGGGCTACGGAATGTTTCTCCATAAATTCGGACATATCGATCCTGATCATGGCCTGCTCACTGTCGAAAAGGAAATCCGCAAGTGTCCGGGCCAGTTCTGTTTTGCCGACGCCGGTAGGACCAAGGAAAAGGAATGAACCAAGCGGTCGATCCGGATCCTGCAGACCCGCACGGGCCCGTCGCACGGTGTTGGCAACGGCCGCAATAGCCTCCTCTTGTCCGATGACCCTCCGCTTGAGGACGTTTTCCGCCTGCAGGAGTTTCTCTTTTTCTCCTTCGAGCAACTTGTCAACCGGGATGGATGTCCATTTTGCCACGACGACCGCGATATCCTCAGGGCCCACTTCTTCCTTGAGCATCTGGTGATCTGCTTGAATCTCATGCAGCCGCTGGTTCTCTTTAGCCAGCGCCCCTTCAAGCGCTACGATAGTGCCGTAGCGCAGTTCGGCGACCTTACTCAGGTTGCCAATCCGCTCCGCCTGCTGGGACTCAATCTGGGCCTTTTCAATATCGGTCTTGATTTTACGTATCTTCTGGATAGTGTCACGTTCGAGCGCCCATTGCCCTTTCATGCCGTTGAGCCGGTCATTGAGATCCGCGAGTTTTTTCTGCAGATCGACGAGCCGCTCGTTCGAGGTCTTGTCTTTTTCTTTTTTCAGGGCTTCCTGCTCTATTTCCAGTTTGATGCGTTGGCGGTCAAGCTCATCGATCTCGGTTGGCATGGAGTCGATTTCAATACGCAGGCGTGAGGCCGCCTCGTCTATCAGGTCGATAGCCTTGTCCGGCAGGAATCGATCGGTGATATAACGATTGGACAATGTTACGGCTGCCACCGTAGCTGCGTCCTGGATACGGACACCGTGGTGTATTTCATATTTTTCCTTGATACCGCGCAGGATAGCAATGGAGTCCTCCTCGCTGGGCTCCTGCACAAGAACCGGCTGAAACCTTCTCTCCAGCGCGCTGTCCTTCTCAATATATTTGCGATATTCATCGATGGTTGTGGCGCCGACGCAATGCAGCTCACCCCGGGCCAGTGCCGGCTTAAGCATGTTGGAGGCATCCATGGACCCTTCTGCTGCACCGGCCCCGACGAGGGTATGTATCTCGTCAATGAAAAGGATGATTTCACCGCTGCGCTTCTCAATTTCTTTGAGTACCGCTTTCAGGCGATCCTCAAATTCTCCCCGGTATTTAGCGCCCGCAACGAGCGAGCCGAGGTCAAGGGTGATGACCTGTTTGCCCCGCAGGGTCGCGGGAATATCGCCGTTGACGATACGCTGGGCCAACCCTTCGACGATTGCAGTTTTCCCGACCCCTGGTTCCCCGATCAGCACGGGGTTGTTTTTGGTTCGGCGGGAGAGTACCTGGATAATCCTGCGGATCTCTTCGTCGCGGCCGATGACCGGATCAAGCTTGCCCCTTTTGGCGATGTCGGTGAGATTCTTGCCGTACTTTTCCAGGGCCTGGTATTTCTCTTCGGGGTAGGGGTCGGTCACGCGCTGATTACCACGGATCGCGGAAAGAGCCTGGAGGAAATTAGCTTCGCTGATATTGAGCTGCTGAAATGTTTTGGCCAGCTCGTTCTTACGCTCTCTGAGGAGAGCCAGGAAAATATGTTCCTGGCTGACATATTCGTCCTGCATCTGTGTCGCGGCCGAAAAGCCCTGGTCCAGAACTTTTCTCAGGTCGGAAGAGATGTATGGTTGTCCGGCTCCCGAGCCTGAGACTTTCGGCAGAGCATCGATCTGTCGGTTCACCTCGGCCAGCAGCACGGCCGGGTCAATCCCCATTTTCTTCAAGGTCGGAACAACCACGCCATCGGTTTGTTCCAGAATTGCCTTGGTCAGGTGGGCACAACGTATTTCCTGATTACCCCGATCGGCAGCTATCTGTTGAGCTGCTTGTATCGCTTCCTGGGATTTAAGCGTAAATTTATCGAATTGCATGGTGTTCCCCTTTTCCGGTTTATATTATTATTTTTAAAAATCAGCAAAAGTAATATTTGCATAAGATAATAAGGCCGGCTGGAATGAGTGTCAAGAGACGGTTACGAAAGGATCGGGCGGATAATCGCTTGCTGTTTGTGCCGGTGTTCCACGAGGCGGGTGATGGTCTGCAGCAGACATCCACCATGGCCTGGGTGGAGAAGGGGTTTGCACGGGAGAAAACAAAAGCTGTGGCCCGGTCGAAGCCGGGCGCTGTCGGCAGAAATACAGCCGTGAACGGTGCCTGGGAAAGAAGAAAGGGGCTTTCTCCGCTACCGGAGAAAGCCCCTTTCAAATGAGCGAACAGGTCCGTTTATATCTTAACCGCAGCTGCCTGAACCACAGGACCCAGACGAGCAGCCGCCACCGCCGCCAACCGGGTTGGTTGAAGATATTCCAAAGCCCGAGCGCGGCCCGGCTTCGATATATTCGACGTTTATCTCTCCGCAGGTCTCAAGAAGACTTCCTTCGACCAGGAAGGTCAATTCACTTTGCTTGTAGACTTCGTCATTTTCTTTTGGCTCATCCAGAGCCAATCCCAGTGAGGGACCGGATCAGCCGCCCTGCATCAAGGCAACGCGCAGGGCCGACTCAATATTGTTTTGGCTGAGATACTCTTTCAGTTTGTCAACAGCCAGATCTGTTACGGTAAGGGACATGTAATCCTCCTTCAGCTTTATCTTAACGGCTAGGTTGAATCAATCCAATGCTCCACGGCAGCACGCTTCAACACTATGTTCGCAAACATGATAAGCCTGCCAATTCAATAAGTCAATTAGACATTTTGAATATTCTTTCAGCGATGAGCTGAGCATCCACCTGCCGGATCATACAATTTTTGATAAGCTGACGGTCTTAGACGATTTTTATTGCGCCGAAAAAAAGCATAATGCTGGAATTTTGCCGTTGTTATGTCTATAGTTCTCGACGAAAGAGAGGATAGCTGAGCTGTTGAGCGTAAGAATAGACGAGTAGTGTCAATCGTTTCCGATACTTCGAGGACTTCACATGAAAAAAGTAGTTATTTCTACAGGTGGCGGCGATGCCCCGGGGCTCAATGCCGTCATTTATGCCGTGGTACATGCCTGTTATCGTCGTGGCTGGGAGGTGTATGGAAGCAGGAACGGCTACACCGGTTTCCTTGATATCGATGAGATGTTGCGGCTGACCCCTCAGGATGTTGAGGAAATATATGCAATTGGCGGGACGATCCTCGGATCCACAAGCAAGGGCAATCCCTTTGCCAAGCCGGTCAAGAACCTTGCCGGCGAAATCCAGCTGGTTGATACCTCCCCAAAGATCATGCAAAACTATAAGCGCATGGGCTTTGATTGCCACATTGCCATCGGTGGTGACGGTAGCCTGGAAATTGCCAATCGCTTCTCGAAACTCGGGATGAAGGTTATCGGTGTTCCCAAAACGATCGATAATGACCTGATGATCACCGACCGTACCTTCGGTTTCGACACGGCGGTCTCGACGGCGACCGATTGCCTGGATAAACTCCACTCCACGGCCAAATCCCATGACCGGGTTATGGTCGTAGAGGTAATGGGACGGGATTCAGGGTGGATTGCTCTTTATTCAGGTATTTCAGGAGGCGCTGATGTCATTTTGATTCCGGAGATTCCTTTTGATCTTGAAGTGGTGTGCGAAAAAATTGCCGATAACGAACTCAGGGACAAACACTACTCGATCGTCGTGGTTGCCGAAGGGGCCGTAGCCAAGGGCGGACAGGTGATCAGCAAAGGCAAGGGTGAACTTGGCCGCGAGGAAGTTATCCTCGGTGGTATTGGCGAATGGGTTGCTTCTGAAATCAGGCATCGCAGTGATAAGGATACCCGCTCGCTGGTGCTCGGGCATCTGCAGCGCGGCGGATCGCCCACGACCTTTGACCGCTTGCTGGCGCTGCGCTTCGGTGCGGCTGCGGTGCGTCTTGTGGAAGAGGAGACATTCGGGCATATGGTAGCCCTGGTCTCTTCCAAGATGACGGCGGTACCGATAGAAGAAGCCATCAAAACGCGGAAGAAAGTTCAGCTGGACAACGACAAGATCCTGACCGCACGGGATATCGGCATCTGTTTTGGCGATTGATCGGAAAGTGGCAGGAGTGGCTTCTTCGGCGTCCCGCCTGCTTGCCATCTATGAGGCTCTTTATGGATTCTGGGGTCCTCAGCACTGGTGGCCTGCCGATTCCGCTTTTGAGGTGCTTGTCGGAACCGTTCTTACGCAGAATACCAACTGGCAGAATGTGAAGAAGGCGATTGCTGCGTTGCGGGACGCCGGCCTTTTATCGTTTAAGGCGCTGAATGCCCTCCCTGAGGCGGAACTTGCAACGTATATTCGAGCGTCCGGTTACTACAATCTCAAGGCGAGACGGTTAAAAAATCTTCTGCAGATGATTGCTGATAACTACGCGGGGGATCTTGAACTGCTTTTTCTTGAGGAAACAGCGGTTGCGCGAAGGAAGCTTCTGGCCGTCAGGGGGGTTGGCCCGGAAACAGCGGATTCTCTTCTCCTCTATGGTGGTGCGCATCCGCTCTTTGTCATCGATGCGTATACCCATAGAATTTTTTCCCGTCATCACTTATTCCCGGAAGAGTGTGACTACCAGACCATGCAGGAACTCTTCATGGACTGTCTGCCTGGAGATGCTCAATTATTTAACGAATATCATGCACTGATCGTCATTACGGCAAAAACATTCTGTAAAAAGAAAGAGCCGCTGTGTGAGAGGTGTCCCCTGAACGGCATGTGATGGGCGTGTGCAGCCGGAACATATCGGCTGCGGCGCGATATATCAGTGGATCGTGCTGTCATTGATGATAAAGAGCACTGCTTCATCCACTTCGTCATCACTGTAGCCCAGTCGCAGCAGCTTCTTGCGATAGGTTCCCAGGATGTCACGAGCCTTGAGCGGGTTGTGTCTTTTCAGGTAGAGCTGGTACCGGAGCAGGATATAGTCTTCATCGGATGAGAGGATCTGCTCGATCTTTTCCAGCAGGCTCAATGCTTCATCCAGCCGGTGCAGTTCAACGAGCCGCTTGCTCCAGGTCAGGCAGCTCTTTCTCAGAAGGTCGTGGATCTCATCATTGAATGCCACCGCCTGGTCGCTGAGGAAGAATTCTGTCGGAAGAAAATTCTCCCAGCAGTGCAGGGCGCTGGTAAAGGCACTGCCAGCCTGCCACCATAAACCCTGCTTCCCGAGTTTTAAGGCCCGTCGGGCGTTGAGCATGAACTCTACCGCATCGATAGAACTATTGCTCAACTGCACATAGCCCTTCTCTATGTTCACATAATGATCTGCATCTGCAGAAAGCCGGTCACGAAGCGTCTTCCTCAACCGGCTCATCATGGTGTCAAAGCTGCTGCGGGCTTTAGCCGGCGGTCGGTCGGGCCAGAAAGCGAGTTGCACCAGGTTCTGGCTCATGCGCTGGCGTGGTGCTGAAACGAGCAAGCCGAAAAGTTCACGCTGATGGTCGCTGAAATCCTGCGGCCCGAAAAGATCTTCGGATCTGGTGCCGATGCTGAATGTTCCCAAAACCTTGATAGATAACATCTCCAGCGGTTCACCGGTCGTGCTGATGGAAATTCCCAGCCGGTCCCGGGCGCATTTCTGCGCAAAATCATGCTCAATTCCCCGGGCAGCCGCGTACGTCAGCAGTGCGTTCATCGTTTTCGGTTCCCATCCCCAGAAATAGCGGTAATCATGATCTTTCATCAGCGTAAGCCATTCCCGGATAGTCGCTGCCGCCGCCGCGGTCTCCTTTTGCCTGAGCTGGGCATAGCCCAGATAGGCGAGGGCACATGCCTTCACATAAGGGGACGGGATCTCCTCTGCAATCTGCAGGGCCGCGGCCAGCGCTTCGCGGGCCTCGCGGTATTGTCCAAGCACGGTCAATACCGCTCCCCTGATGGCCTGGTGGTAGGCGGTATAAAAGGGTCCGCCCGCCTCGACTCTCAGGCGGCTTGATTCTTCTATGTCCTGTAAGGCCCCGGATTTATTACCACCAATGGCCTGAATGAAGGCGCGCCATTGCAGAAACTGGCTGCGCATATGTCCGCTTGCCGCTGTTTTTGATACCAGACGCCCCATGTCGATGAGTTCGAGAGCTTCGTCGTTTCTCCCTGTCGCGATACGGCCAAGACAGGACCAGAGATAGATATAGGGCGCGGCCACGGTCTGTTGGACAATCTGCTGATCCACCTGCTCCTGGATGAGATCTTTCTGATGCTGAAAAACAGGGAAATCACCATGCATGGACAACTCGCAGAGCTGCATGATATGAAGTGTCAGACGATTGCTCATGCCGACCAGGGGGTCACTGGCAAGGGTATGGGATTTTTCAATCTCGCTGCGAACCAGTTTCCGCTGCCCGCCCAGCAATCCGATATACCCGAGAATGAAGCGGGCCGAAGCGATAAAGTTTTTGCTGTCCCTGCTTGTCGCGAGATCACAGCCGAGTTTGGCGTAGTGATACGCCGCCTCCATCCTGCCGTCGAATATGCAATAGCCGGCGGCCAGATTTCGCACGACAATGATGAAAATATCCGGCGGCAGATCGTCCCTGTTCTTTTCAAACAGGGCTCGAGTGCGCTCAAGCAGTTGTGAGCCAACCAGATAGTTTCCCGAAATAACGAAATGGAAATAGATGATCTGGGTAAGCGACATTAATTCCCCGATCTCTTCGTGCGATGCGGCAAACTGTTTCCGGCAGGACTCAAAAAAAGGCAGGGTCTGTTCCGGGCTGACGTCCCTTGACAGCAGACCGTGAAAAAAAGTCAGCCAGCTGTGGCTGAGCAGGGTTTTCTCCGGGATGCTCCTCAATATATCGAGAATTGTCGCCGTACGGTTTGTCGATACAAGCTGGAACCCCTGATTTCGCAATACCTCTTCCATTTTTGAGAAATCAGCGCCGTTGCGCAAAGCCTTGAATGCTTTTTCGATCAGTCCGCGTGCCAGGTAATACCGGGCAGCATGCCGGTAAATGGCACCAATGGTTTCATTTCCAAGTGTCTGTCTGCCCGTTACCTGGAGAAATTCCTGGAAAAGGTGATGCAACCTGAAAACCCGGTTCTTATCGTCAAGTCGATAAACAAAGAAATTCTCATCAGCCATTCTGCTCAGGTGCTCACCGATATCGTCTCTCCTGAAAAGCTCCCGGGCCAGCGGGATGTCTATTTCGTCAAGAAAAGAGAGTCTCAGAAAGATATCGTGCAATGGTTCCGGTACGTGGGAGAATATTTCGTCCTCGAAGTAGCGCAGGAGTGAGCCGCTTTTATCCCTGATCAGGAATCGGTATTTCTCTTTACTCCCTTTGCTGGTCAATTGTCTGTTTTTGTGAGTGAATAGGTGAGTGGTGAGGACGATGCCCATGATCCAGCCATTGGTCAGCCTGAGTATTTCCTCGGCGTCAGCCTGGGTTATTGGCGTTTGCAGAACGCTTGCATAAAAATTCTTGATTTCGCTGATGGTGAGCTCAAGGGCCTGGCTGTCCAGGTAGATCAGCTGCGGGTTTTTTCTCAGAGCCTGGGCCTTTATTTGCAGCGGACGCCTGCTGGTCAGGATGAAATGCAGGCGGGGTGGCGAAGTATCTACCAGATAAGCGATAAGCTGGCTGGCATAGGGAGCCTCATGCACCAGGTGCAGGTCGTCAAAAACGATAAACAGATCTTCCTTGAGGCAGGTTTCAATGTCGTTGAGCAGAATGTTGGCGCAGGCGCGCAGGTCCATGGGGCCGATCTGGCTGGTTTCGAGGATGGTGATGAGTTGAGGTGAAGAAAAATCCTCGATTTTTCTTGTCAGTGCCAGTTGCAGTGCCGATAAAAGCAGAACCGGATCACTGTCTTCACAACCGATCTGATACCAGACGAATGGCTTCCCGCAGTGTTCAAGATACTGGTGTACCAGGGTAGTTTTACCCTGACCCGCCTGGGCCTCGATCAGCATGACTTTTTTGGAAAAGGTTCCAGCGGGGATACAGTCTGAAATAATACGGTGTCTGAGAATGGATTGTGACTGGTTGATGCAGGGCGGATAAAATTTATTGGCGGTGATTGACTGTTGGAGTGTGCCCGCACTGAACGTCATGGCTCTTCGTGGTCCTCCTGCGGATAGGGTGAGAGCTGATCCTGGTGCCAGAGGAATTGCCGGCAAATGCCTCTGACAATATTGGCATCCTTGGCTGTCAGCCTGACTCTGCCGAGAAACTGCCGGATATTTCTCATCCAATAAGTATGGCTTTTCTCGTGAAGAAAATCAATTTTTAATAAGGCGTTTTCAATGTGCTGATACATCCCTTCGAGCTCGAAGGTGGATGCATAGTTCGGTGCTGCCGCCTGTTCCCGGGTCTTCTCGACAACAGCGTAATACAGCTCGTAACAGTGAATGGCGACGGCCTGTGCCAGGTTCAGGGAAGCAAATTCCGCAGTGGGAATGCAAGAGGTATACTGACAGTATTTCAGATCATCATTGCTCAGACCGCGATCCTCCGGGCCGAAGAGCAGGGCTATCCTGTTATTTTCAAGCAGCGGCAGAATATCTGCGATGATTTCACGCGGGGGCCGTTCAACGGTTCGTTTTCTTCCAAGTCGTGCCGTTGTGCCGACCACAAAGGCAAAAGGAGCAAGGGCTTCTTCCAGGCTGCCGTGCATTTCCATCGTATCAAGCAGGTGCGCTGCTTTGTGTGTTGCCATTTTGGCCATTTCCCCGCCATCCGGGTATTCATCCCGGACAATAATCAGCCGGGATATCCCCATGTTGTAGCAGGAGCGGGCTGCGGCTCCGATATTTCCAGGATATTTCGGTTTCTTCAGGACGACGGAAACATTATCGAGCAAATGACTTGGAACAATCATGGTGTGATAAACCTGTTTAAAACGACCTTATTGACGGGTGACCGGAAAAAGAAGAAGGGGTTGTCAGCTTATCTGACAACCCCTTCGAGACTCACTCATTTTTCCGTGCGGGGAGGAAACGGCACAACCCGCTCTACCTGGTTGAATCCTCGAGTGAAATCCGGCTGATTTTCTCGTATTCTTCCGCCTGTTTATCAGGAGTTGTCGGCATCAGACGTTTCAGTAACGGCACGACGCCCCGTTCCGACTTTTCGAAGAGGGATTCAGCCTCTTTGAGGGTGATCTGCCAGGCAGGAGCGAACCCCGGTGCCTTTTCAAACATGATGTCCAGTGCCGTCTGATAGATAAAATACTGCCGGATCTCTTTTCTTCCCGGTTTCTGGTTCAGGGATTGCACGGTGATGCGGAGATTATCGCGTTCCTGCTTGAGTCGATCAAGCTCTCCCTTCCTTCTTTCATTCTCAGACGAATCGATTTCCAGTTTCGTATGCAGGTGAGACCTGAGGCGGTTGACTTCCTTGCTCAATTCCGTGCGCCTGAGAAAACCCCTGATATAGATAATGATACAGAACACAATGCCCAGGGCAAGTCCCTTTGCAAAAGGATTTGTTATGAGTGACATGAACCAGCTGGATTGTTCCATTATCTATCCTCCCGTTGGATTAAATACGTGGGGTTTTTATGCGGAGTAATTATTACTGATTTTTCAATTAAATATGCTAAAAACACCCTCAAGTCAAGAAACAAAAGCGAGACGGCCCTTGCTTTGCTTGAGCATACCCGCTGCGAACGACCGGCTCTTTGGATGAGACTGATAGCTCTTAAATAACTGATTTTATATTCTTTTTACTGATTCTCTGAAAAAATCATAATGTTTGCTTGAGGGTGAAAAACATTTTGTTCTGCCTGCTGTCAACATCGAGGAGGATAACATCAATGATCGTGCCGATCTGCAGAACCTTGCAACTGACATCACCGACAAGGCGATGGTTTTTTTCATCCAGGATGTAATAATCGTCGGTGAGCGTTGCCAGAAGAACCGTGCCGCTGACAAAGCAGTCAATCAGTTCTACAAAAAAAACATTGCTCGAAACACCGGAAATGACCGCCCTGAATGATTCTCCTATCCTTTGTGCCATGTACTGGATTTTAAGCCGCTCAGACATGTTTCGTTCGCTGGCAATTGCCACCCGCTCGCGTTCCGACAGGTGGATTCCACACTCTTTCAGTGATGATATCGGGGCACATTTCCCCGAATCCTGCCGGAGATTCTTCCCGGCTTCGGCCCCGATAAATCGGCAAAGAAGCCGATGCACCATTAAATCGGGGTAACGGCGGATCGGTGATGTGAAGTGGCAATAGAGATCTGTGGCAAGGCCGAAATGGCCGCAGTTCACCGGAGAGTAGCGTGCCTGCTGCATGCTTCTGAGCAGCAGGCTGTTGACGATGTATTCGTGGCCGGTATCCTTGACGAGGGCGATGAGATTGTTGTACCAGTCGGGCGTGCCGGGGTTTTTCGGTAAGATAAGACCAAGGGTTGCACCAAACCTGACAAAATCGGCGATCTTCTCCGGGCTTGGTTCTTCGTGAATGCGATAAAGCAGGTCCAGATGGTGTGCCGCAAAGGTCTGCGCCACGGCCTCGTTGGCGGCCAGCATGAATTCTTCAATGATCTGGTGCGCAAAACTTCTGTTGGCTTTTGCAATTGAGACTGCCTGATTGTCGTCACCGAAGGTTATCGCCACTTCCGGCAGCGTAAAATTGATGGAACCACGTTTTTCTCTTTTCTGCTGGAGCAGTCGAGCCAGTTCGCCGGCCCAATCAAGCGATTTTACCAGTGGTTTATAAACCTTCCGCAGTTCCGGATCTTTGTCGATGACAATACCTTTCACCTTGTCATAGGTGAGTCGCTGCCTGCTGCGGATCACCGTGCGTGAAAAGCGCGATTTTTTCATCGTACCCTGCCGGTCGAAATCAAGAATAGCGCTGAGCGTCAGGCGGTCGGTATCCGGCAGAAGGCTGCACAGGTTGTTGGAAAGATGCTCCGGCAGCATCGGAATAACAGTGCCGGGCAGATAGATGGAAGTTCCGCGCTCATACGCTTCCCGGTCGAGCGTGCTTCCGGTTGGGATGAACGCGCTGACATCGGCGATGGAAACATGGAGCCGGAAACCATTCTTGCTCTTCACGACGGCGACCGCATCATCAAAGTCCTTGGCATCTTCCCCGTCGATGGTGACATGATCAATCTGCCGCAGGTCCTCCCGCCCTTCGACTGACGTTTCCGGTTCGCAGGCAGCGGCTTGAAGTTCGGCCTCCTTGCTGAACTGGTAGGGCAGGTTGAACTTCTCGATAACCAGCCGGACCTGTACCTCATAGCGTTCGGGATTTCCCAGAACCTCAATGATTTCTCCCTGAGGAACATCGTTTTCTCCCCTGTATTCATTGAGGCGAATGATAACGGCATCGCCATCTTCTACAGGTTTTTCGGGAGCTTTGGACAGGATTATGTTGAAGGGGAATTTAGGATCTTCGATAGAGACGCTGCCATATTTTTTCCCGGACGTGTAGAATCCTGCCAGCGTTTTTGTGCGTCTCTCCAGAATCCCGATGACTTCGGCCTCAGACCTGCCATCCCGATGGGTCCGGTTAATTGTCAGAAGAACGCGATCTCCATGCAGGGCTGAATGCAGGAGACGAGCTGAGATATAGGGATCTTTGGCTGGTAACCTGCCTCCGAAGCGGCGCAACAGCTCAGTTCCGAAGCCAAAACCGGCCTGGTTCATTTCAACGGTTGCCTCGACAAGGCTATGCCTTTTTCCAAGCGAGAATCGCTTATTGGCGCTCTTCAGACAGCTTCCCTCTTTATCAAGCTGGGAAAGAAGCTGCTCAAGATCATCTTTTCGTGCAGGAGGCATGGCCGATTTCCTGAGGATCTCATCAAAACTGAGGTCGCCCCCCGCCAGGTAGAGCGCAGCCAGGACCCGGTTGCGCATGGTGCTGTCGTCTGCGTATGGAGCCCGATTTCTTTTGTTTCGTTTCGGGGCTGGGTTATGGTGATGTGTTTTTTGTTTTCTTCTCATGGGCAGTCATTAGTCGTTGGCTGTTGGTGACGGTCGGTAACGGGCAGCAAACATTGCCTGCATCAGCGCGCTGTTAGAAAAGGATGAAACTATATTTGCCAACCGGAAACTTTCCCCCGTCTCTTGCGCGCCCAGGAGATGCGTGACGCGGGATGCACCCGATAGATGCTTGAACGGGACTGATAATAGTCCTCTTTCAGCTCCGAACGTTTTGTCTTCTTCATTTTTGTGGCGGGATGGGGAAGAAGAGGATACGTATGCTAATGGGTCCTTATTTTAACTGACAAAACAAGTTGTTGCCTTTTTCCATCGGTGCTTTAATGTAACACAGATGGATGTCGGCCGGAATCGTTTCATTCCCGCACACTATGGCATTATTGATCTAATGTAAACAAGAGCGACCTTATATGTCCAGAATTCCCTTCGATCTAGAGTTGTACCGCGACCAGATGCGGAGTTATATCAGCAATAGAGAGTATGAGCAGGTTTTCTGGGATGCGCTTGATTTTGCAACCGAAGCACATGATGATCAGTGGCGTCGTTCGGGAGATGCCTATATCCTGCATCCCTGCTCTGTTGCAAAAATTCTGGCGGAGGAAATGGACATCACCGATCCGGAGATCCTTGCAGCAGCCTTGCTGCATGATACCGTTGAGGATGTGAAAGAGGTAACCACTGAGGTGGTGAGAGAGCATTTCGGCTCGTATGTGCAGGCCATTGTCGAAGGGTGTACAAAGGTCACGCACCGTTCCGGAGATCGTCAGGCCCAGAGTAAACTGGTCCATCGCAAGATCTTTTCCGGTGCGGCTTTGCGACCGGAAGTTATGCTGGTAAAGCTGGCTGATCGTTTACACAACCTGCGGACCCTGCAGGCCATGCCCCGGAACAAGCGGCAGCGCATTGCCGACGAAACGCTTGATATCTATGCCCCGCTGGCAACGGTTTTCGGTCTGTTTGCTATGAAGCGGGAGATGTATAATCTGGCACTTTCTTATAAATTTCCCAAACAAAGCGTCAAACTGAGCAATTATATCAGAACCCTGGCCGAGGCAGGACTATCCCTGGAAATTCTCGAGGAGCTGAGGATCGCTGCCAAGGACGCCGGTCTGCAAAGTCATATTTCAAGACGCATTAAAGATCTCTGGGCCTATTATGATACCGCCAATAGAATACTGCTCCAGCAGATCGAGACGCCGATTGAAATCATCATCATTGTTGAGGATGTGTCGGCTTGTTATCAGGCACTTGGCGTCGTCAACCAGACATTCAGGCCGATACCCCGTACGATCCGGGATTTTATTGCCAATCCGAAACCGACGGGTTACCAGGGGTTGCACGCCCGTGCCATCATAAAAGGGCAACGTTTTCTGTTTAAAATCAGAACCAGCGAAATGGCCAGAAAGGCCCAGCGGGGGTTGTTTAGAAACTGGAATTCCCGGACCGGCAAACAGGGAAAGTTTATCCTTGAGCTCAAGGAGATGATGGATATCATCGGTTCCGAGGCGACGGTGTCCTATCGTGACCTGATTGCTGCAGGGGGGACAAAGGAGATCTACACCTATACACCCCAGGGAGATCTCATCTGTCTGCCAATCAAGTCCAACGTTCTTGATTTTGCCTTTCGGGTCCATACGGAGATCGGTCATACCTGTATTGGCGCGATGATAAGAAACCAGAAGGTGACGCCTGACTATGTCCTGCAGGACGGACAGATGGTCCGTATCATACGGGCACAAACAAAAGTTGCTTTCACCCAGGAGATGCTGCAGCTTTGCCAGACCGCGAAAGCCCGGGCTGAACTGTCCAGAAGTTTTCGTCAGCGCGGACAGCGGGTCGCCGAGGAGATAGGTAAAGCGACCCTGCTCCAGGAAATGCTCAGATACGGTTTGCCGCGTGAGTTGCTTGACAGTCAAGGTATGGGGGCCGTGGTAGAATCGTTTTCCCTGAAGGCGAAGGAGAAACTGTTCAGCAGGATTGGAACGGGGAGAATACGATTACCGGAAGTGATAGAGAGTATTCGGCAGAAACTGTTTACCGGGGACTCTTTTTTGCTGAAACCGACCGGGGAATTCAACAGGATAAAGCTGGATACCCTCGATCCGATATTCATGAAATTTTCTTCCTGCTGCAAACCAAATCCGGTCGACAAGGCCAATTGCGCTCTTCTGACCGAAAAAGGTCTTTCGGTGCACAGCAAGACCTGCCCTCGACTGCATGAAATAACCTTTCAGCGAGAGGATGCGGTGGATATATCCTGGGAACGTACGACGCCGATAGACCGAACCCAGAGCATCCTGTTTCCTCATGCCACCAGGCAGGAAATGCTCACCGTCGTCGGTTCCGCTCCGGAGCAGATGAAAATGCACCAGATCGATCTTCTCTCAAACCATCCGTCTGACCAGCAGGCCTGGGAACTGACCTTCGAGGTTGCGGAGTTGCATGATCTGCAGAAGGTCCTGCGCCACTTTGATCGTTGCGGTATTGATTATGAATTCTATCTCGATTTCTA
>JAHEMX010000385.1 GCA_024643445.1 Desulfobulbaceae bacterium
CGGGCTCGTTCGCTTCATACTATTGTCTGCGGTCCCGCCGAGGATGCCGGCTTCAGCTGTCATCGCGCCACCTTTGGCTTATCCGGCATGGAGGCGGTAATCAGCGATAGAGCAGGAAACGAGTTCTCCCTGCAGTCCCGGCTGATAGGAAAATTCAATCTGGATAATCTGCTGATCAGCCTGGCCGCACTGGTAACGCTTGGCATCGGTACGCTGCGCGCCGTTGAACTGCTCAGTACGGCGGAGGCAGCGCCGGGACGGTTGCAGCGTGTTGTTTTACCGGACAAGCCGCTCGGCCAGCCGACGGTTCTGGTTGACTACGCCCACACACCGGATGCCCTGGAAAAGGTGTTACAGGCGGTTTCAGCGATTGAGCATCGGAGTTTGTTTTGCGTTTTCGGCTGCGGCGGCGACCGGGATCGTGGCAAACGGCCCCTGATGGGACGGATCGCCGCGACACGCGGGGATGTCGTGATTATCACCGATGACAATCCGCGCAGTGAAGACCCGGCAGCGATACGTACCGAGATTCTGGCCGGCATTGAGGGGAGTGGTCTCGATTTTCAGACGCCAGGCTGGCTGAAGAAACGATCTCCCGCCGAATCGGGCGTCGTGGAAATCGGTGACAGGGCTCAAGCGATTGCAGCAGCGGTATCTGCGGCTGGGGCAAATGATATTGTACTGATCGCCGGCAAGGGACATGAAAACTATCAGATCACCAAAAAGGGCAAACATTTTTTTGACGATTGTCTTGCCGCCTCGCAGAGCGGCTTGTTATGGGATAGCGCAACTATTGTGCAGGCGACCGGCGGCAAAAGCTGCAACGATAACGATACAGACCGATTCCCCGCCGTTTCCACCGATAGCCGATCAATTGGCAGGCATGATATCTTTGTGGCCCTGAAGGGTGATCTGTATGATGGGCATGAATTTATCGGCAAGGCCGTCGATGGTGGTGCCGGCTGCGTTGTCTACTCCGATAAGAGCGCTTTGCTGCAGGGTGCGGTGAGCACTGTTGAAGTTCCAGATACGCTCAAGGCGCTTGGTGATCTGGCTGGCTGGCGCAGGCAGGCGGTAAAGCAGCTGGGAAATCCTGTTGTCGTCGGGTTGACCGGCAGTTGCGGCAAAACGACGGTAAAGGAGATGACAGCCGCGATTTTTGCCCGTCGCTGGCCGGAACGTCCGGACAGACCGCCCGGCAGAGTGCTTAAAACCGCGGGTAATTTCAACAACCTGATCGGCCTGCCCCATACCCTTCTGCAGGTTTCGGCGGAGCATTGCGCCGTTGTCCTTGAAATGGGTATGAACAGGCCCGGCGAAATTGCCCGCCTGGCCGAGATCACCGACCCGGATATAGCCTGCATTCTCAATGTACACGGCGTCCATCTTGAGGGACTCGGAACGATTGAGGGCGTGGCCCGGGCCAAGGGCGAGCTGTTTGAGAAAACCGGCAAGGATGCGGTTCATGTGGTTAACCTCGACGATGAACTGGTCGTCAGATGCGCTGCTGCACACGACAGAAAAACAATCGGTTTTTGCGTTTCAGAAAAAGGCCTGATGCTGAAACCGGATGTCTGGGCAGAGAATATTGTCGCCGATGCAGACGGTCACCTGCATTTTATCCTGCATGTCCGAGAACATCATGCTCCGCTGACCATCCAGGCACCCGGTCTGCACAATGGTGCTAACGCTTGCGCAGCTGCGGCCATCGCCCTTGCCGCAGGTATCGGGTTTGACACTATTGTCCAGGGACTTGAGCTGTTCCGATCAGCCGTCAACCGCATGGAAACCCTGGCCACCCCGTCAGGCCTCAATGTTCTCAACGATACCTATAACGCCAATCCGACCTCAATGGCATCGGCATTGAAAACGCTGGCTGCACTGCCGGCAGAGAACCGGGTAGCGATTATTGGGGACATGCTGGAACTCGGTGCATCGAGTGCTGCATTGCATGAAGGAATCGGTCGTCAAGTGGCCGAGCAGAAAATCTCCTTTCTTGGTATTGTCGGCGCTTTTTCCAAAGATATAAAACGGGGTGCGCTTGACGGCGGCATGGACGAGGAGCGGATTGTTCTTTTTGCTGAAAAACAGAGAGCTGTTGACTGGGTTGTCAACCTGGTGCATAGTGGTCGACTGCAGGCTGGGGATTGGGTCCTGGTAAAAGCTTCACGAGGGATCGCCCTGGATACCGTCGTCCGTCAGCTTGTCTCGTGAATGTGACCGGATAACGATAAGGTGTCTCTGAAAATTTTCAGAGGTTATCAAACTTAATCAAGCAAACCGATTATGCTCTATCATCTCCTTTATCCACTCAATGCCAGCTTCATCGGCTTCAACGTCTTCAGGTATATTACTTTCAGGAGTATCAGCGGCGCAATAACCGCCTTTCTGATCGTCATTCTCCTCGGGCCCCTTTTTATTAGAACCATGCGCCGGCTGCAGATAGGCCAGGTGGTGCGGGATGATGGTCCCCAAACACATCTGGCGAAACAGGGTGTACCGACCATGGGCGGGCTGCTGATCCTCTCGGCGATCACTGTCTCTTCGCTGCTCTGGGCCCGGCTCGATAATGCCTTCGTCTGGCTGACCCTGTTCATCACGGTCTTTTTCGGCATGGTAGGAGCCCTGGATGATTACCGGAAAATCAGCCGCAAAACCAGTGCCGGGTTGAGCGGCCGGGCCAAATTGTTCCTGCAGTTTCTCGGTGCCCTGGTGGTTGGCCTTTTTGTCTATTTCTATCCTCATTTTGACGGGCACCTGAGCGTGCCTTTTCTGAAGCATATCCAACCCGATCTCGGCTGGTTCTATGTCGTTTTCGCGATGGTGGTTATCGTCGGGTCTTCCAACGCCGTGAATCTCACGGACGGGCTGGACGGGCTGGCTACGGGACCGACTATCGTCTCTGCCGCTGTCTATCTGATCTTTGCCTATATTGCCGGAAATATCGTTATAGCAGAGTATCTGCAGGTTTCCTATGTGGCGGGCAGCGGTGAACTGGCGGTTTTCTGCGGCGCCATGGTCGGCGGATGTCTCGGCTTCCTCTGGTTCAATGCCTATCCGGCCCAGGTTTTCATGGGAGATGTCGGCTCGTTATCGCTGGGCGGGGCGCTTGGCACCGTTGCCATCATTATCAAGCAGGAAATTCTGCTGGCTATCGTCGGCGGCATATTCGTGATGGAGGCCCTGTCCGTTATCATGCAGGTCGGCTATTTCAAGATGACCAAGGGGAAAAGGATTTTTCTGATGGCTCCCTTTCATCATCATTTCGAGAAAAAGGGCTGGCATGAAACAAAAGTTGTCGTGCGGTTCTGGATTGTTTCCATAATTCTTGGTTTTCTGGCACTTGCCACCCTGAAGCTGCGTTGATGAGTGATACAAAGAAAATACAACCGGGAATGAGGGTCGCCGTTCTCGGTTTTGGCCGGTCGGGGCAGGCGATTGCCCGCTATTTGTCCGGCTGCGGAGCACGGGTCATGGTTTCGGATACGCGGCAGTACGCTGCCCTGGGACAGGCGGAACAGGAATTATTGTTGCAGTGTTCAGCCGAATTTGAAGGGGGTGGCCATACCGAAGCGTTCCTCGGCCGAGCGGAGAAAATCGTCGTCAGTCCGGGTGTGGACCCGCAGGCAGAGATGTTCAAACGGCTCCAGGAATCCGGGGTAGAACTCCTTGGCGAACTGGCGCTTGCCGCCGCCGAATTCCAGGCACCTGTTGTTGGCATAACCGGTACAAACGGGAAAACCACGGTAACGGAACTGGTTGGCGCGCTTCTCCAGGCTGGTGGGAAAAACAGTTTTGTGGGCGGCAATATTGGAACGCCCATCGGGGAATATCTGCTCAGTCCCTCCGGCTATGACGTGATCGTTCTTGAACTCTCGAGCTTCCAGCTTGAAATGTCCGGTTCTTTCGTGCCCGATGTTGCGGTCCTGCTCAATCTCTCGCCCGATCATCTTGACAGGCATAAAACGCTTGAGGCCTATGTTGAGGCCAAAATGCGGCTTTTTCAGGGAGGGGCGGCTACCCGGCTGGCCGTGATGAACGGCAGTGATGAGTTGAGCGTTCATTTCCAGCCGTTGGCAAAAGCATCTCTTTGTTTTTTCGGACGTGGCCGGGGTTTTTCGGCTTCCGTGCTCGATAACCGGATCATTCTCGCACAAGCCGGCGGCGATGTGGTGTATGACCTGGCCGGAAGCAATATGGCCACCTTGTCCGGGAGTTTGAATGCTGCTGCGGCCCTGCTGGCGGTTCAGCCCTTTTTTTCCGGGTCGGACGGGGATGTGCGGATCCAGCAGG
>JAHEMX010000386.1 GCA_024643445.1 Desulfobulbaceae bacterium
TCGTGATGCTCTCTTCGAAACGGTAACCTTTTTTCGGCATGGCTTCCTCCTCTTTACATCGTTCTTTTTATCTAACCTGAAACGGGACTCTTCAATCACGGACCATCAGAGTTGTTTATACGTGGCTGAATAAAAGCGATAAATCGACCCGACATAGGGACACCTCCACCCTATATCACCAGATGTCCTCTATCAAACGGCGTTTCTGTGGCTAATAATGAGTCAACAGCAGAAGAAGTAATAACTCAATAAAAGGAGGCACCCCATGAAACGAACCATTTTGATGATCACGGTAACGGCAGTCTTTATGACCACTTTTATAACCGGCGCCCAGGCAGGCGATCGTGGAGTGCATGATGTGGTTCTCGGCGGAGGGACCGGGGCGGTAATAATCGGTGCTACCGTGGGAGGTGTGATCGGCCTGATTGTTGGAAGCGAACTAGATCGAGATCATCGAGGGCCACACTACCAGGTGCAACGTGTCGTTGTGCCCCCTCCTCCCATACCTCATCCCCGTCATCCCCATGTGTACGAATATAGATATTATCCTGTAGGTTTCGGGTATCCGGTTTACAGGAATCATCTCCCCGGTGGAAGGTCCTACGACACAAGAAAGGGTTATGTTACCGAGGGCAGAATCCACCGCCGCCGCTAATGCAAGAAGCATCACAGGGGCCACTATGGAGCTCTTTTTTACAGGCAGTTCATTCCGCCCAAACAGATCTGCCCGAATTCAAATGTTGATAGCGGGCAGATCAAATCCCTTGATGAGGAAGAAAATGAACCGAAAAAAAATGATGACGGTTATGGTTATCCTGTTAGGACTCAGCATGACTCAGGTTGCCTGGGCTCATCGGCATAGCCACGGATGGCGGGGCAACGTCGGCATCTACATTGCCCCGCCCTTTTGGGGCCCGAGGTATTACCCATCGCCCTACTACTACACACCGAACTATTACTATCCACCTCCCCCGCCCGTATACGTAACGTCTCCCCCGCCCCCAGTTTATATGGAACGCCCCCCGGCTGAACCGGTGGCACCGCCGCAAAGCTACTGGTACTACTGTCCCAAGCCGGAGGGCTACTATCCCACTCCCAAAGAATGCCCGGAGGGATGGCTGAAGGTTCTTCCCCAAACCCAACCGGCCCCCTGACCATGGAGGAAAAAGGCATGACCTACACGATCTTGAAACGGCTTCCGCTTGCGATTTTGGTCCTGCTTCTGGGGGGGTGCGCCGCCATGCCCACCGGTCCGTCAGTGATGGTGTATCCGGGGACCGGTAAAAGTTTTGATCAGTTCCGCTACGACGACCTGACCTGCAGACAATATGCTCTTCAGTATGCGGGTGGAACCTCCCCCAGTCAGAACGCCGCCCAGAGCGGGATAGCCAGCGCCCTGGCCGGAACTGCGGTTGGCGCTGCGGCCGGCGCTTTGATTGGTGGGAATGA
Source organism: Desulfobulbaceae bacterium (assembly GCA_024643445.1). Classification (GTDB taxonomy): domain Bacteria; phylum Desulfobacterota; class Desulfobulbia; order Desulfobulbales; family Desulfocapsaceae; genus Ww85. The sequence goes on from JAHEMX010000386.1 coordinate 1,450, forward strand.
AGGAGCTGCCGTCGGGGCCGGTACAGGTCTTCTTGTCGGGGCCATGGCCGGAAGTGAGACAGCGCAGACTTCCGCTTATTATACCCAGCAACCGTATGATAACGCATACATCCAGTGCATGTATGCCAGCGGCCACCTTGTTCCCCTGTCCGGCCAGTTGAACGCGAATGCCTGCCGGAGCTCAAGGGCAACACAACCTATGCCCCCGCCCGCAACGGTTTCACCACGGCCTCCAGGTTACAAGATCCCACCGCCGCCACCTGGGACGCCGCCTCCACCCCCGCCAGGGATTTGAGGCCGGAACCTTTCGGATACAGCTGACCGGCATCTGACCAACAAAAAAGCGGTTAAGCCGAAAAGGCTTAACCGCTCTAAATGTCTGGTACACCAGGAGGGATTCGAACCCCCGACCTACGGATTCGTAGTCCGTTGCTCTATCCAGCTGAGCTACTGGTGCATGGGTTTGTTTATATACCCCAGATACGCCTTCAACTCAAGCCTGAATTTTTGCTGCTTCCTCTTTTTCCGCTTTATGGAAGGTGATCTCATGCTCGGCCGGTTTCAGGGCCGGATCGGATATGATAACAATTCCGGTCTCGTATTTCTCTTCCAGTTCGATGAGTTCCTGCCGTTTGTTGTTCAGCAGATACTGGGAGACGTCAAGCGGAAAACGGCACTCGACCTTCATCACCTGTTTCCTGCTGGCTCCGGTCTGGATCCTGCGGAGGTAGAATAAAGCGAGGGTCTCGACCGAGCGTACCGTTCCACGCCCCCGGCATGACTCGCAGACCCGGTAATTTCCGGATTCAATGGGTGAACCGAGTTTCTGGCGGGATATCTGCATCAGGCCAAAACGCGATATGCGGCTTACATCGACCTTTGCCTTGTCCCTTTTCATGGCCGTCTTTACCTGCTTTTCGACTTCCCGGACATTTTTGCTGCTGCGCATGTCGATAAAATCGACCACGATAAGACCGCCGAGGTCGCGCAAACGGAGCTGGCGGGCAAGTTCGGTTGCCGCTTCCATGTTGGCCTTGAAAATGGTGTCCTCGAAGTTCATTCCCTTGCCGGTTGAGCCGGAGTTCACGTCTATGGAAACCATGGCCTCGGTCGGCTCAATCACGATTGAACCGCCGGACGGCAGGCTGACACGGGGCTGGTAGATCGATTCGATCTGGTCTTCCACGCTGTATTGGTTGAAGATCGGACGGGCTCCCCGATGCAGCTTCACTTTGACGTTGCGTTGTTTGGCGGGGAGCATCTCGCAAAATTCGCGGACCTTTTCCAGGGCGGCCTCGTCATCCACCAGGATTTCCTGCGTATCCGGGTCGAAGTGTTCCCGCAAAAAACGCATGACACAATTGTGATCCTGGTACAGCAGTCCAACGCCTTCCAGGTGCTGTCCCTTGGCCTTGATTTCCGTCCAGAGTTTAAGCAGGTAGCGAACGTCTTTGGTCAGGGCGGACTTGGTGATATCCTCGCTCGCGGTACGGACAATCCAGCCGATCCCCTCCGGTATCGAGATCGAGTTGACGATTTCGCGGAGCTGATTGCGGCGCTCCTCTCCGGAGATCTTGCGAGAAACACCTTCCGAGTCAGATCCGGGCATGAGAACCACACAGCGGCCGGGCAGGGACAGATAGGTCGTCATGTTGGCTCCCTTCTTACCGACTTCCTCCTTGACCACCTGCACCAGCATTTCCTGTCCTCTCTCGAGGACATCCGATATACTGAGCCTTTTCCATTGCTGCTTCTCGACCAAAGCCTGAATTTCGGGCTTGAGATCCTGTCGATAATACTCAGGATGAATTTCACTGAAGGCCAGGAAACCGTTTTTCTCGGCTCCATAATCTATAAAGGCCGCCTGTAAATTCGATTCTATGGCGACAACCCTGGCCTTATAGATATTATTGCGGGTATGAACCCGACTGACCGACGAGACATGGAGCGACTCGAGACGACCGTCTTCGAGCAGCGCCAACCGGCACTCTTCCGGCTCATCGGCATTGATGAGAAGCTTTACAACCGGCTTTTTCTCATCGACCTTTCCCGATTTCTTAGGCGGGGTCGAAACCTGCTCACCATCGTCATCGTCATCCTGGATCTCGGCCGTCTGCGGCTTGACAGCCTTCTTCGCTCCTCCCCGTTTGCCTCGAGGCCTTCTGCCCCGCCTCCCCTCTTTTACGGGTGTTCCTTCCTCGCCCGCAACACGGTCCTGTCCTGCAGTCTTACCCGGAACCTCACCTGCAGCAGATTCGCTGTCGGCCTCAGCAGATACCTTGACCTTTTCCTGGCCTGGCGTATCCCCTGCCGCTGCCGCCGGCTGTTTTGCGGCCGTTTCCTGCAGCGCCGCGGAAGCTGCTTTCTTGCCTGAGCCCCTGCGGGGTGGCCGCCCGCTGCGACTTGCAGGTTTTTCCTTTTGTTCGGGAACCGGCTGTTCTGCGGTTGGCTCAGCCGTTGCCGGTGGTGTGGCTGGTTCGGGTGACCGGGGTTTTTCAGTCTCGGCTGTTACTCTGCTTTTCCACCAGGCTCCGGTGGTCGCCTTGATCTGCTTTACCAGTTTCTTGGCAGTACTTTCCTTAGGCTCTTCTTTTGACTCCGTCATATAATACCTTCGCCCAGCGGTACCACCTGTCCAGGCGTACCACCGGCACCTCATAGATGTCAGGCGGGGGACTCTGAATTAATCAGCGGCCCGGGCCATCCATCATTTTTTGTCTCGGCGGCCTTTTCAGAAGCTCCGCCTGTTCCATTCAGTACACACCACTCCGTTTTTTTGGCTGGACTTACCGGTCTCCTGCCAACCTGCTCGTTGAGCTCTCGTGGAAATTTCTTTCAA
>JAHEMX010000387.1 GCA_024643445.1 Desulfobulbaceae bacterium
TCGGCTTCAACGTCGCCCACATGACATTGACGGCAGAGACCACACCGATCTCACCGCTGTCTATAATCTTCTTGGCAGCTTCTATGTAGGCGTTAAAACGGCGATGGTGGCCGACAAGCAGTTTGACTCCTTCCCTCTCTGCGGTATCGACCAGTTCGCCGGCTGCCATCAAATCCGCATCAATGGGTTTTTCAACGAGGAGATGCAGACCAGCCCGGGCGCACTTGATTCCAAGGGTTGCGTGACTTTCGTTGGGAGTAGCAATGATCACTCCCTCGGCATCGGGTTGCTCAAGAAAAGCGGCGACATCCTCGAAATAGCGAGCTCCAGCCGACTCTGCCACCGCTCTTGCCCGAGGATTCGGATCGATTACGCTCGTCAGGGTACAGTCCGGGCTGTCAACGATATGCTGGATGTGTCTTGCGCCAACCAATCCGCTGCCAAAGACTGCTATCCTTACCGGAGAATCACTGGAAATCATCGCCCTAACCTCCCTCACATTAATGAAATAAAAAAATAACGCTTACTACCTTGCGCCGCACAGGCTCTCTGCTGGCTGCCCAGATTCTGCAACACTCTGCAATGCAAATACCATTCTAGGACGAAGATCCCAGCCGTGAAAACAGTGCTTCGCGCATCACTTCAACCGGGGCATCGCAATCGTTCCATAATTCGAACTGGGCCACGCCCTGGTACAGAAGCATGTACATGCCGTTAACCGTCTTGCATCCAACCTCCTTTGCCTCTCGGAGAAGCCGGGTTTCAGAAGGAACGTAAATGATGTCCATTACGGCGGGTATGTTCTCCAATAATGTTTGAGATATCGGCGTAGCAGCTGTGTTCGGCGCCATACCGACGGAAGTGGTATTCACGAGCGCATCGACGTTTAAATGATCTATTTCGGCCAGCGGACAACACTCACAGTCCAGTTCTCCGGCCAGCGCCTGACCTTTGGCAAGGGTCCGGTTCGCCACAATCACCTGTACCCCTTTTTCCTTAAGCCCGAAACCGATGGCCCGGGCAGACCCGCCCGCTCCGAGCAGGAGAACGGTAGCAGCAGATAAATCAGCTATCATCTCAAGGGCCTGAACGGCCCCGATCCAGTCTGTATTGTACCCGCGGATAGCTCCATCCCTGATAAGCAGCGTATTTACCGCTCCAATCCTCTGCGCCACCGGATCGATACCATCCAAAAGCGGGATGACCGCCTGTTTGTGGGGCATAGTAACACTGACACCGCCTATCCCAAGACTCCGAAGGCCAGCCATTGCCCCGGTTATATCTTCTACGTCAAAAGCCAGATATATCTTGTTGAGACCGCAATGCTGGAAAGCGGCATTATGCATTGCCGGGCTTAAGCTGTGAGACACCGGTTTCCCTACAATGCCATATAATCGGGTTTTGCCGTCAACGTCCATCTGAGTTCTCCTCGTCAAAGGGGCTGGATATTTTTTTAGGCCTTAATATCGATCTCTACCATGAACAGCCAGCTCTGTCTCCATCATCATAATCCAAAACCGTCTGGCTGATGAACACAATTCTTATTGCCAGCCGCTCTGATCGCTTACAGCAAGCAGAACCAGCATCCCCCCTTCCCGCCCATTCCTCGGCAGTATTGGCCTCAAATGCTAGCGCAGGAAAGGTGTAGAGGGTGAGACCATGCTGCTTTGATACGCAGAAAATGAGAGATGATCCGATTGAGTGAAGCGGGGTGAGTCAGACTCCTGTTTTTATGGTCTCCAGATGCGTTCTGGCAGTTTCCAGACAGCGGCGTGCATACTCTTCGAATCCATATTCCTTGAGTCGTTTTATGTTCGGCAGTTCAATGGAATAGGGCATCAGGGGCAGGCTGCCCAGCAGAGCGGCAAAATCGATACATCCTTCCCCCACATACAGTCGCTCGTCCCGTGCGATTTTGATCATATCCGGGCTGCTCGCAGGAATAGTTTCCGGAGCATCACAGATATGCATAAAATTACACCACTTGCGAGGTAACTGCTCCAGCTCGGCACGCTGGATCCGTGAATAATAGAAGTAAAGGCTGTCAATGAGAATACCGCCATTCTCTCGATTTGCCGCGCGGACAATGTCGGAGGCTTCCTGTAGATCGGTGAGACGTGAAAAGGTTGGAAACTCAAGGTTCACCGTCAACTCAAGCGGCTTCGCCAGGTCGCATATCTCGGCATAGCGGTCGACAATATAGGCGCGATCCCTTCTTTCTGTGGTCCAGGCGGAGGAAATAAGATGTTTTGCCCCCAGTTCAGCGGCAGCCTCCATGGCCGGCAGGTACAAGCGAGGATCAACATCATCGAGAATGCGGGCTAATTCCATATCGAGGACTTTGATCCCGGTTTCCTTTAGTGCAGCCTTTGTTCTGGCGATCATAGCCTTATCTTCAGGAAGATACGCGTTCTCACCGGGTATTCCCATCGGGATAAGCCTTAAACTGATATAATCATAACCTACACGCCCTGCGATATAAGCCATCTCTGAAGGCTCACATCCTCTGACCGTCAGATAGGCCAATGAATATTGTTTCCTCATCTTTCATCCCTCAAGAATTGAAATCGAACCGTTAAGGTCCGGGAAACGCACAGACTGATCAAGCATCGTTTCCACAAGCCCCCAACGCTGCATTGTCCGATCCTGGCCCGGCGATCAAGCAATTGTTCCCCTAGCGTGACAACGCTCTTTACCGAGAGGGGAAGATCCTATTCTCCCGCCAACGAAACAATTATCCGTCAAACCTTCCGGCGAGCGCCCCTCGATGAACCAGGCTCCCGGGGAAAATTCCGGGAGACAGTGGAAACAGAATAAAGAAGAACCCTAGCCACCTTTATCGGTGATCGCTGTCCTGCTCTACAGTATGTTGTGTTATTCGACAGAATAAATGAACCTGCCAGCTCTGTCAACATTTTAAAGCAATCAAGCAGCATCGGCCGAGCTTTCTCAAAGCTCACCGCCTCAGCTTTTCCCGTCGGAGTATCTCATTGCACAGGGCACGACAGGTCGCCGATGGGTAACAATAAACGCCCGCCATTTCTCTGTTCTGATCGCAACAGAAAATCGAAACGAGCACAATCAATCAGGGATATTTCAAGAGCTGTTTCAAGTTAGGAGGAAGATACACCCGGTTTCACCCGGCATGATCATTCGTTTCCCGGGGTACCTCGTTTTCTGAAAACCTGCAAAAACAATGGCCAGAGTCTGGTTTGATTGATCAACATGAAAATAACCGCCACACTCAAAACGAGTGACAGGGGGTTGCGAACAAGGTCCAGCAGAAAAACCGGGAAATGCCCCCTGGCGGCCATTATTGATTGCCGGTACGATTCATCCATGAGCGGACCCAGGATAACTCCCAAAATAATTGGTCCCACCTGAAAGCCGTACATTTTTAAGAAATAGCCAAATATGCCGAAACCGATCATCCAGTAAACATCGGTGAGGCTGTTTTTTATCGCATAGGTTCCGACCACCGACAGAACAATAATTGCAGGAATAAGAATTCCCTTCCGCAGTTCCACCATTTTCGCAAAGATACGAATGCCGGTCAGTCCGAAGATCAGCAGGAAACAGTTCGCCAGGGCCAGGTTACCGACCGTAAACCAGAAAAGGTGGGGTGTCTCGATCATCAGCATCGGTCCAGGCTTGAGACCGTGAATGAACAGGGCTCCGATAAATACTGCCGTGACCGCATCACCTGGAATGCCGAGGGTGAGCATCGGGATGTAAGCACCGCCGATGGCTGCATTATTGGCCGATTCCGGGGCGATAAGTCCTTCATAAGCTCCCTCGCCGAATTTTCGCGAAGGATTTTTCACCGTTCTTTTGGCATGGTCATAGGCGAGCAGTGCTGCTATATCACCGCCCGTACCCGGAAGAGCACCGATGAGAACACCAATGAAAGAGGTGCGGATGGAAAGAGGTATGTATTTAACGATTACCGACCAGGAAGGAAGTATTTTTGTAACATCCTGCTTTATGGGCCTGGTATTGATATGATGCAACTGAACCAGGGCTTCTGAAACGCCAAAAAATCCGATCATGGCAATGACAAAATGGATCCCTCCCAATAATGAAACCGTACCGAACGTAAAGCGGCCTTCTGCCGTCAATGGATCCATTCCCACCAAACCCAGGATCACGCCAAAGGCGCCTGCAAAGATCCCTTTCGCCATCGACTCTCCCGATAGACTTCCGACGAGAAGCAAGCCCATAATGGCCAGGAGCAGATAATCCCTCGGGGCAAACTTTAGTGCGAACTCCGCAACTTTCGGTGCCGCC
>JAHEMX010000020.1 GCA_024643445.1 Desulfobulbaceae bacterium
TTTTTATAACCTTCCCGCTGTTTTTCTGCGCGGCCCTCCTCTTTAACTCCTGCCGGAAACGTATCAGAAAGACCAGTCACGGCGGCTGCCACCAGAGCGGCGGTGGTGCGGGCTGCAGTTGCTCGGCCGCGGCTCAGCAAATCATCCAATCGGCCGATAAAATCCGCTAAGCAGCACCCTCTCTCCACTTCCATTCCTGCCGGCTGCCGCTGCCTGATCGCCGCCTGCACCAGGGCAGCGCTCAGGCTCACACCCCGTTGCGGGAACTGTTTTCGGGAAAACCCATATTTTTTCAAATAGACGCAACTTGCCTAATAATATTTGATGTTTTTTTTAATTTGAAACATTTTATTTGACATATACCTAAACCAGCAGTAAGTACCAAATATAAAGTCATAGATCAGCTTAGCGAGAAACCTCATGCTCATTGACCAGCTCAATATCGATATCATCAGACAACTCCGCGATGGCCGGAAATCTTTCAAAAAAATAGCTGATGTTCTCGGTATCACCGAGAACACGGTCAGGTCACGGGTCAATAAGCTCGTGGAAGAAGGGATCCTCAACTTTACCGGAAATGTTGACCCGGAGGCCCTGAAAGGGCATCGTCTTCTGTACCTGGGAGTCAAACTCAGCGACCTTGATATATCCCGGAAAGGGGAAGATTTCTGCCGGCTCCCGGGTGTTGTCTCTGCAGCAATTGTTACCGGTCGATATGACCTGATCCTGCAGGTATTGCTCAACGATGAATTCAACCTGCTTGAATTCATTACTGAACATGCAGCCAAGATAGATGGTGTCCAGACCGTTGAGAGCTTCATCGTCTATAAGGGTTTTAACCTGAAAGTTCCTTATATCTTATGATTCGTAGCCGGGCATAAACAGAAGGTTATGGCCCAAGGCCAAAAGACAAACACAAGGTGAAATAACATGATCGTAGGGATACTGAAGGAGATCAAGGTTGCTGAAAACCGTGTCAGCATGACACCGGCCGGTGTTGAAATGATGGTCCAGCATGGTCATGAGGTGCTCGTAGAAAGGGATGGCGGTCTCGGCAGCGGTTTTACGGATCACGATTACCAGCGGGCAGGCGCACGAATCATCGATACCCCCGAAAAACTCTTCCGGCAGGCTGACATGGTGATGCATGTCAAGGAACCGCAGCCTGCAGAATACCCGCTGATCCGAAAAGACCAGATTATCTTTACCTATCTGCATCTGGCCGCTGAGGAAAAACTGACCCGTGCACTCCTTCAGGCAGAATCAGTCAACATTGCCTATGAGACGATCCAGAAAGATGACGGCTCCCTTCCCCTGCTGACCCCCATGAGCGAGGTTGCCGGCCGCATGGCCGCGCAGGAAGGGGCAAAATACCTGCAGATGCTGCACGGTGGACGAGGGATTCTGCTGGGCGGAGTGCCCGGAGTGGCGCCCGGCACCGTTATCATCATCGGTGGCGGCGTGGTCGGCATCAATGCTGCGAAAATTGCCTGCGGTCTCGGTGCCAAGGTCTATCTTTTGGACACCAATCTCGATCGCCTGCGTTATTTCAGCGAGGTGATGCCAAGCAATTGTTTTCCGGTAATGAGCAGTGTCCCCGCCTTGCGGCAGCTGCTGCCCCAGGCTGATCTTGTTATCGGCGCCGTACTGATCCCGGGGGGCAAAGCCCCGAAACTCATCACCCGTGAAATGCTCTCCCTGATGCAGAAGGGCTCTGTACTGGTCGATGTCGCTATTGATCAGGGCGGTTGTTTTGAAACCTCACGACCGACCACCCACGCCGAACCGATCTATGAGGTTGACGGTGTCATACACTACTGTGTCGCCAACATGCCCGGAGCTGTTGCAAAAACATCAACAATGGCGCTGACCAACGCCACCCTGCCCTACGCACTGGAAATTGCCGACAAAGGCTGGAGGAAGGCCTGCAAAGAGAACAGGGAAATCAGGCTTGGTGCCAATGTTGTTTCCGGCAAGGTAACCTATAGACGGGTTGCCGATGCGTTCGGCCTGGACTATACCGCAATCGATACCTTTCTTTAGCCGCAGGAAGCAAAGCCCGCTGGCACGGGTCATGCCAGGGGCGCTAAACTAGCGTGACTACCGGGTCCGCGCGTTGATCAGGGCAGCAAGGTGGATCACCGGAACGGTGCTGTCTGCTGCGGCCACTGCTGTTTTCAACTGCATGAGACAGCCTGAACAGCTTGTCGTGATCACGTCCGGCTGCAGTGCCAGCACCTTTGTCGCCAGATCATCCCGGATCCGGGCAGACAGTTCCGGGGCCCCGATATGAAACAGCCCCCCCTGTCCGCAGCACTGCGGCCCATCCGCCAGTTCAACAAGCTCCACACCCGGCAGGCTGCGCAGTACGGACCGCGGCTCTTGGGTGATAGTCCTGTCATGGCGCAGGTGACACGGATCATGATAAAAAACCTTCAGCACTCGATCACTCTGTGCGGCAACATCCTGATCCTGAAGCAGGTTTTCGACAAAACAGCTGATCTCAACGACACGTTCACCGACCAGTTCGGCCCGAGCCTTCCAGTGAGCATCCCTTTCGAACAGATCCTTGTAGTCGGCAAGCTGCGCGAAGCATGAAGCACACGATACCAGAATCGGGCCGTCTCCTTGTTCGAGCAGTTCGATATTTTTCCGAGCCAGCCGACGCGCCTCATCGGGATGACCTGAGGCATAGGCGGCAAGGCCGCAGCACCCGAGGCCGTCGGGGATGTTCAGTTCATAACCATAGCCTTGCAGAAACTCCCGGACATTGGCGGTTATATCAGGATAGAGATAGCTCGCCGCACAGCCGGGAAAATAGATGAGCTCCGTCCCGGCTGAGGTATCGGCGGACCGGGGCATGGCAGCGTCGTCATGTCCGGGAAGAGATGATGATCCGCCAAACATGGCGAGTCGGAGCCGCAAACCGCTGGCCGCCGGTAGCCGGCCGAAAAGGATATTCGCAGCCCTGCTGCCGAGAACCCGCGCAGCTCCCAACAGTTCAGGGCGGTTGAGGGCCTTTCGTGCCAGAAACTTCTGGTAGCCGTGCTCACCATACAGCATCGAAAAATCACTCCGGGCCGCGACAACATCGGCAGGAATGTCCAGCTTGCTGGGGCAGACCCGGGAACACGCACCGCAGAGCAGACATTTTGCATAGATATCCTCAAATACCGGCCCGGGCCTTTCGTCCTTGAATACCTCTGCCAGGTGTCTCTTACCCCGGGCGCTATATATCTCGTTTCCGCTGGCACGATATACCGGGCAGACCGCCGTGCAGGCCCCGCATTTGGCACACCTTTTCTGGACTGCCGCGCCGGCTTCAGACTCTCTCTCACGCATCTATTTCGCCCACAGAAGATAGGCCTTTATAAAGGAATCGAGGCGGCCGTCAAGCACGGCATCGACGTTGCCCATCTCATGTTCGGTTCGGTGATCCTTTATCATTCTGTAGGGCTGCAACACGTAGGAACGTATCTGGCTGCCCCAGCCGATCTCTTTCTTGTCACCATGCAGGTTTTGCTTCTCGTCGGCCTGACGACTCTTCTCCAACTCGTAAAGCTGGGCTGTCAGCATTTTCATGGCCGTATCCTTGTTACGGTGCTGAGAGCGTTCATTCTGACATTGCACAACAATCCCGCTCGGCAAATGGGTAATGCGAATAGCGGAATCGGTCTTGTTGACGTGCTGCCCGCCGGACCCGCTTGAACGATACGTATCGATCCGCAGGTCCTTCTCATTTATTTCAACATCTACCGTATCATCCAGCTCCGGCATAACCATCACCGAGGCGAAGGAGGTGTGTCTTCTGCCGCTGGCATCAAAAGGGGAAATCCTGACCAGCCGGTGTATGCCGAGCTCTGAACGCAGGTAACCGTAGGCATATTTACCCCTGAAGAACACCGATACGCTTTTTACTCCTGCCTCATCACCAGCCAGATAATCGAGGATATCGGTTTTTATTCCTTTCTCTTCAGCCCAGCGCAGGTACATGCGCAGCAGCATGTCCACCCAATCCTGCGCCTCGGTGCCGCCGGCACCGGCATGAATTGAAACGATGGCATTGCTGGCGTCGTGTTCACCGCTGAACATACATTCAAGTTCAGTCTGATCGATTTTATGTCCGATTGGCGTCAGGCTTTCGGCAACCTCGCGCTCAGCTTCTGCGTCACGCTCTTCAACAGCCATCTCCAGGAGCAGTTCAGCTTCTTCCAACTCACCCCAGCCGTTTTCCCAGTTCTTGATGATATCCTGAAACTGGCCAAGCTGCTTCTGGACTTTCTGGGCGCTATCGCCATCATTCCAGAAACCCGGGGCCATGGTCTGGCGCTCAAGCCGTTCAACTTCCTCTTTCTTTCCGGCTAAGTCAAAGATGCTCCTTGAGGGCTAACATCCGGGTTTTCATCTCACTTAGTTTCTGAAACGATATCGCGGAACCTGTTTCCTGTGCCATCCTTCTACTCTTCCTGTCTTTCTTGATTTATGAGATCTAAGCGGTGCTTCCTGTTCTTACTCTCAGACTATACCAGTATTTTCCCCGACCGCCGGGGCCGCATCATGGTGATCAGGCCGATCAGCAGTGCCAGCCCCAGGCAAACGGGTGCAAACAGATAGCCCCATTGGACAAATGGGGTTTTTCCCTCCATCAATGGAACCGCAACCACCCGGGACCATGTGGTAAAAATGTCAGATTCACTCTGAATTTTTCCGAATGGATCAACCAGTCCCGAAATTCCGGTATTGGCAGAACGAACCATACTCCTTCTGGTCTCCACGGCCCGATAAACGGTCATTGCCCAACTCTGGTAGGGGGCACTTGATTTACCATACCAGGCGTCATTGGTCAAATTGATCAGAACGTTCGCCCCGCTATTCACCCAGCCGCGGCCGATATCTGCAAATATCGATTCAAAACAGATAAGCACTCCCGCTCTGATGTCACCGGCAATAAGCGGCGCCACAATACTGCCCGGGGTAAAATTCCCCGCCGCTTCCACCAGCGGAGAGATAAAGGGCAGGTAGTTGTTGAGTGGAACATACTCTCCATAGGGCACCAGATGGGATTTGAAATACAATCCGCTCAATATGCCGTCCGGACCCATCAACAGTGCGCCATTGTAATATCTGATCAACCGATGTTTTTGATCCTGTTCCACTTCATACCAGGGAGCCCCGGTAAGAAGATGCAGGTTTTTCTCCCGAACAAAATCCATCACCGGAAAGAACAATTCGTTATTTTGCGGATAAAAAGGCAGAGCCGTTTCCGGCCAGAGCACAAGCGTCGGAGAATCCTTGACAAGAAGCCTCTCGCTGAGCTCAATATAGTTGTCAACCGTTCGTTTCCTTTCCTCCGGCGACCATTTCTGGCCCTGCTCAATATTTCCCTGGACGATGCCAATTATCGCCGAAGGAACCTGGGCGACTCGTCTTTCCATCGTATGCCAGCGACTCAGCGAGTATCCACCGATAATGACCGTCAGAAGAAGCACTGCCGCGAGTCCTCGATAGCGCTGTAACAAGGAAAATTTTTTGGCAACAAAAACGTGAATCAGACAATTGATCAGGACGATGAAAAAGGTGAATCCATAGTGACCGAACAGGTCGGCAGCCTGCAGCAGGGCAGGCTGCGACCAGAACCCGTAGCCGATATCCATCCAGGGAAACCCGGAAAACAGCCAAGAACGCAGCCAGTCGAGACCTACCCAGGCAGACGGGACACCAATAAGAAAGAAGAAAAAGCGTGACCCGCGCTCCATTATAATAAAGGCGATGGAAAAAACGGCCAGGTACAGGCTCATGTAGAAGACAAGCAGCAGCAGGGCGGGAACGGCCAGATACCAGGATAGCCCCCCGAACTGGATAAGTACCGGCACGATCCAATAGATCTGCAGCACATAGAAAAACATCCCGGAGGAAAGGCCTCGACCGAATGCACTTTTGCGGTTTCTGGCAGAGGACAGGACAGCAAACAGCGGTACCAGGCCGACCAGAAGCAGCGGCCAGAAGGAAAATCTACCGGGCAGAGCCATCCAGACGAGAAGCGGCGTTGCACCAAAACCCAGCAAGCGGATAAACCTTTGGCTTCCTTTCATGGGGGGTACCTTGAATAATGAGATTATCCGTTCGAGATCAAGGTATTGGAAAAATTTTTCGGCTTCTCGCCCGGAGAGAAGTGGTCTCGGGGCACCTTGCCGCTTATCCCGGGGGTAAAATTTTGGGTAAACACGGAGAACTGCAGAAAAAAAGGTGCCCAGTCAAGATGACCATCAATCCGCGCTCTGCGGCCCAGGAACGACAATCTTAACCTTCTTTATTTTCCGGTTTCCGGCCATCTGGACAATCAACTCGACATCCCCGACCATCACCGAGTCGCCCTCGGCACCAAGGCGGCCAAGGGCATGGATAATGAGACCGCCAATCGATTCATACGGTCCATCAGGCAGACTTATTTTCAATCGGTCTTCAACATCTTCAATATCAACCCTGCCCCGCACCAGACAGGTCTGCTCATCCACTTGTTCAAAATCATCATCATCGGTATCGGATTCGTCGTCTATCTCTCCAACAATTTCCTCAAGAATATCCTCAAGTGTCAGCAGTCCGCGAACGGCCCCGAATTCATCCATCACGATGGCCATGTGAATCTTCTTCTTCTGGAATTCCCTGAGCAGATCGACAATAGGTTTGTCTTCAGGAACCAGGTAAACCGGATTCAGGAATTCAGCCAGTCCGCCAAAGGGCTGTGCACCCTGGGTGCAGAGCCGCAAAAGGTCCTTGGCATGAAGAATACCGATAATATCATCGGTATTTTCTTTATATATTGGAATTCGTGTATATCCTTCCCTGATAACGGCCTCGATAATTACAGAAATCTCAGTTGAGACATCAAAACTTGTGATCTCTGCGTCCGGGGTCATGATTTCTGCGGCCAGGGTATCCCGGAAGTCGAAAATGGAGGTGATCATCCGCTCTTCAAGGCTGGATATCAATCCATGCTCTTCACCTTCCTCCAGTAACTCCTGGATTTCGTGTTCAAGGGCTTCGGTAGTACCGGGTGAACGGTCGAAAGCTAAAAACGCTTTTATCCGCTTTAAAAAAGGAACCTGCTCAGAATCACCCGGGCAAGGTTCGCTATCATTGTTTCCATTCATAATAGATGCGTGTTTTTAACCGGACAGCAATGGGGTCCCATTTCGGGAACAACAACTAAGTGACGCAGCGTGTGAAAACAGCCTGAGGTTTTTTTAGGAATGTTTACATGGAAAGTCAAGGGGGAACGCGTTGAAATACTGTCCAAAATGCCAATTATCCTCCGTCCGGGCCATCTTTTGTTCGCCGATTTTACTTTAATTTATGGGACCGGCTTACTATATTAGAAAGGTTGATCGGTGTTTTTATGTCATCAATATAATCACCGGCAACCGTTCCACCATACCGTATACAAACATTAAATTTGAATAATTATCAAGAGGATTAATGTGGAAGGAAAGGTGCTCATCGCCAACCGGGGTGAAATAGCCATCCGCATCATGAATAGTTGCCGGGACCTGGGTTTGGCGTATGTCGTTGTCTATACCGATGCCGACCGGGACTCGGAGCATGTGCAACGCAACCTCCTGTCGGGACCTGAACAGAATGCCTGGCGCATAACCAGCTACACGGAACCAAACGACCTGTTCGCCGTTGCCGACCATACCGGCTGCACCGCCATCCATCCCGGCTATGGCTTTTTCTCCGAGGATTTTCGCTTTGCCCGGCGAGCGGCGACAAGGAGTCGTCCGCTAACGTTTATCGGACCCAGTTGGGAAGTAATCAAAAACCTCGGGGACAAGATCAATACCAAGCGAGTGGCCAATCAACTCGGCATTCCAACCATCCCAGGTACCGATGCGCCCATCTATAACGAAATGGAAGCTGAGGAGATTGCCCGGAACCTGCTCGAAAAACAACGCGAGGAGGGGATAAAGGATCCTTCTGTGCTCGTCAAGGCCTCCGCCGGCGGCGGCGGCATGGGTATCGAGGAAGTAGCGGAAATAGAACATTTTCGACGCATCTACCGCCAGGTGAAGAATTACGCCAAACGGCAGTTCGGAGACGGCGGCGTCCTGATCGAACAATGCCTGCGTGACTACAATCACCTTGAAGTTCAGCTTCTCTGCTCCAGGTATAGCGAACGGATACATTTCAGTTCCCGGAACTGCACCATCCAATCAACCGGCAGACAGAAACGGGTCGAGGCAGCACCGGGGTTTCACTCCTCCTGTTATACCTACGGTTTTGACGAACAACAGGTGCTGGACCAGATCGTCGATTACTCCTTGCGCCTGGCAGAGCATGTCAACTATGACAACGTCGGCACCTGGGAGTGGATTGTCAGCCGCCAGGGGCAACCCTACCTGCTCGAGGTAAACACCAGGATCCAGGTCGAAAACGACATATCGGCCCGGATCAGCTACCTGAACAATGAACACCCTAATCTGATCAGAGAGCAAATCAGGCTGGCCCTTGGTGAACGGATTGGATATAAACAGCAGGATGTGATGTTCCGCGGTGCCTCCATTGAACTGAGAATAGTCGCTGAAGACACCAAGAGAGGCTTTGCGCCATGGATCGGCACGATCACCGATTTTAATTTTCCGGATTATGACTGGTCCGTTGTTTACTCGCACGTACCTGCCGACCGTCCTTATACTATTCCGAGTGATTTCGACCCCAATCTGGCTCTTGCACTGGTCTGGGCTGAGACTATGGATGAGGCAAAAAAACGTGCCGCCGCCTTCATAGACGAGACGTCGATTAAGGGTGAAGATTCACGCGGCGGTCAGATAATTACCAATCTCGACTACCTTAAAGAGAATCTGGATCGGTTGCTCACCTTCTGATCCATTTATAGACGCTACCGGTTTTATGAAGGAACAACTCAAACAACTACAAAAGATAGATGAGAGAATCAACTATCTCATCCAGTTAAAGGACTATTCCAACTGGGGAAACCTGGGCGGATTCAAGACCAGTTGTGAACGGCTCAGACTGTCTATATACGATTTCACTGAGGAACAGGTTATCCGTGAAATTCGCAAGCTGCATGATTCTATCAGTTTCCTTGAAGAACGCGCGGAAGAACAGCTCACGCCGATGGAACGCGTCAGGATCGTCAGAAGCATCCAGCGGTTCAGCCTGAAGGATATCCTGGAAAACGTCTACGACGATTATACGGAACTGGGCGGCGAGGAAGACGCCAATATCGATCCGGCAATGATATGCGCCAAGGCCACACTCACCAGGAAAGGCAAGAAAAAGCCGTACACGGTTACCGTGATGGTCATCGGCCAGGAAAGCGGCCACGGTGAGGAATTCCGTAACGGCGGTTCCTGTAAGCCTGAAGGAAATGAAAAAGCCCTGCGTTACATGAAAGTTGCGGAGACCGAGGGCATTCCGATCCATTTCTACATTTTCACGCCGGGGTCCTATCCGGTTGAAGAATATCCGGGTGCGGCCCAGCAAATTGCCCGCAATCTCTATGCTCTCACCAAACTGAGGGTTCCAACCGTTTCCTTTATCTCGGAAGGCGGCTCAGGCGGTGCCGAGGCAATCGGCCTGAGTGATTACCGCATGATGGCCAGCCACGGGTATTACTCGGTTATTTCTCCTGAAGGGGCGGCGGCCATAGAAGGGCGGATAACCGAAGGCAACAAGGTTCCGCGCGAACTCATCGAGGTCTGTGCCGAGCGCTTGCGCCTGACTGCGCTCGACAATCTCAATCACGGCATCATTGATCGCATCATCAAGGAACCGCCGCTTGGCGCACGCAGGGATGATTTCGCCTTTCTTTCAAAACTGAGAACCGAAATGATCAGGGCCACCGACCGCGTGGTGCTGTCCGCCAAGAGCTTTAAATCGTTTCGGACCTGGGAAATCGGTCGGAAAAAAGCCAAACAGGAAAGCCAGGAACTCGAGGTGGCAATATCCTGGCATTTAAGCAAAGATGAAATCACCCGTCTGCTGCAACAGCGTTCCCGCAAATATCTCGGCATGGCCACCCATGGATTTGCCGGACAGCCCGAAGCCGAGCAGTCCCTGTATCGTCAGGCCAGGATTTACAGCGAGCAGGTGTATTACACCCTGCGCTACGATATCCTGAAAAACCATAAAAAATACGTCCATAAAATACTCAGTGACGTTTCCGGCGAAGGTTCCGTGATGGTGAAACGGCTATCCGAGCCAGTCCGGAAAGTAATCAGGTATATATCGGGACAGACGAAAGATAACCGCACCAGACTGATCACCTATGCCAGCAATGGCCAGAACGGACAGAGCGATGCACTGCGAACTGACCCGCTCGAGCTGACCGATACCTATACCAGCCCGCTTGCCAATGAAGACCGGACTATAACCTGCCCGAATGCTGATACCCACGGCTGCCTCGATCTCTGGGTGCCTGACCTTTACAGCGAATTTGCCGGTGTCTGCGAGACTTGCGGTCATCACTTCCCGCTTGAATATCAGTGGTATCTGAGAAACATTTTTGATCCCGGCTCGATTCGCCTTTTCAATTCGCATCTGACCGCCCAAAACCCGCTCGGTTATACCGGCTTTTCAGAACGGCTGCAGCAGGCCAAAGACAAAACGGCGCGGAAGAGCGCAAACATGACCTTTGCCGCCAGTATAGACTCCATACAGATCGTTACCTCGCTGCTCTATTCCGATTTCAGGAACGGCACCGTCGGCTCCACTGAAGGCGAAAAATTCGTCCAGGCCTGCAAGCTGGCGCAGCGGAAAAAGCGGCCGCTTCTTGCCTACGTGCATACCACCGGCGGTATCAGGATTCAGGAGGGCACCCTCGGTGTCATTCAGATGCCGAAATGCACCATGGCGGTCCGGGAATATATAGATTCCGGCGGACTCTATATCGTTGTCTATGACAACAACTCGTACGCCGGACCGGTAGCCTCCTTTCTCGGCTGCTCACCATACCAGTTTGCCATCAGATCCTCGCGCATCGGTTTTGCCGGGCCCCGTGTTATCAGAGAAACAACGGGCATAGAGATACCACCGGACTACCACTCGTCCAGAAACGCCCTGCGGCGCGGCCATATCCAGGGCATATGGGATCGACGCGAATTCAGAAGAAACCTGCATAAGGCCCTGATGACCATGGGGAGTCCGAGTCTATATTATCGCTGAGACAACAAACCGGCGTTTCAACGGCCAGGCGATAGAAGGTTATTCCTGTCCATCACGCAACTCCCGGTCGGCACGATGATATGACTCGATACTGCCGATATCCAGCCTCCTTCCGGCCTCAAGCCGGAACGCCGTGACCTCCTCCTGTTGACATAAATAGTCGAGGAAATTGCCTGGTGCGTCGTGATTTGCTGATGTCTGTAAAAACGAATCTAGAACGCGCCATACCGACGGCTGGAAAAAATAGAGTGGCGGACATACCCAGTGAGAGAGCGGCTGGGCCGGTTTTTCGTGCAGTCTGACCACCCGGTCGCACTGATCTAACTCCAGGACCCCGGTTTTCCGCAGATTTTCAATCCTTGTTTCGGGCAAAGCCACGATGTAATGGCGGTCGCTGCTTAAAAAGGTCCTGCCCAACGGCGTCAGGGAAAACCGGTAAATGTTATCACCGCCCGAAACCAGTACCCTCGATGGCCGGCCGATCATTCTCAGGGCCAGTTGCAGATCTCCGGCAGCCCCCAGCCGATGCTCGTTATCCGTCGTTTTATCGTTGTGAACGAGGACCTCAACGCGGCCGAAACGACCGGCTGCCTGATGATTGTCACGCCAGTCCTTGAAGTGCTCAAAAAACCGGTCGTTGCTGACAATGTGAACGGAGCAAATTTCAGGGAGCGCCATAACCTGGTCAAGCAGATAGTCCAGCACCGGCCTGCCGGCAACCTCGAGAAGCGGCTTGGGAAAATGCCTGGTCAATGGATACATGCGGGTGGCGAACCCGGCACACAGGATAACGACATTCATATGAAACGTACCCCGTCATCTGACTGAGCCAGGTAGACAGCAGCCTGGCCGGCAACTTCAGGGTGAAGTTTCTGATAGGACAATTTGATATCCTCAACAGCCACAGCAGCGTGGGACTGTTTGACAAAGCCGACGACGCATCCGCCGAAACCGCCGCCCATGAAGCGCGAACCCATTACGCCATCGGCAGAACTGACGATCTGCTGCAGGTCACAAATAGCCTGGACGCCACATTCGTATTGCTCGATGGAACTCTTGCACGATTCACTCATCAGCTGGCCGAATTTCTCAATTGAACCACTCTCCCAGGCAGTAATGCCATCGGCAACACGCCGGGATTCATTAAAAAAATGAGCGGCCCGCCTGCCGATACGGGGTTCCAGACTGCCACCGTAACGAAGAAAGTCCGCGGTGGCAACATCCGACAGAATTACCGCAGGATCGCGGCCGCTCATGCGGGACAGCTGTTGGGCCGCCTGCCGGCATTCATCCACCCGTGAGTTGTATCCCGAAGTGGTCAATTCCCGGGAATATCCCGAATAGGCGACGATAATCCGGTAATATTTGTCTCCCAGCCGGTCGGGCAATCGCACGACATTTTTATCCTTGGTATCGATATGCAGCAGACACCCGCGCCGCCCGAACACAATGCTTGCCTGATCGAGGATGCCGTTGTTGAGGCCAATGTACTTGTTTTCTGCGACGCGGGTCAGGCGCACATACTCCCAGGGCTCCAGAGCGAGTCCATTGACCTCGGCAAAACCATGCAGATAGGCGAGCAATACCGATGCTGATGAGCTCAGACCGCAACCGGGAAGCATGCCGTCCACAAGACCGACAAGCCCTTTTTCAATAGCATATTTCTCCTGCAGCGCCCTGACCGCTGCCCACGGATAAATACCCCAAAAACTGCCGGTAGACTCAGGGATGTCCTGTACATCGAACTTGACTTTCCCCGGATAATTTTTACTGCGTAATCTGACCTGACCGTCAACATCCGGGTAAAAAGCCATCAGGGTGCAGGCATTAATCGTCATGCCAAGAACCGGCCCCCCCTGATGGTCTATATGGGCGCCAAGCGGGCAGATTCGATACGGTGCGGCGATCACCCTTACCTTTTCCGGTTCAATCTCTTCCTCATAGGAGAAGACATCCACCAGTTTCTCTTTTTCCTGCAGCAGGTCTGGAAATTCCAATACTGTTCACCTCGTTATGTTATGCTTTCAGCGATCATGGATTACGCTATCATGACGCAGGGAAATACCACCCCTGCTGTCGATTGCGGAAAAGAGGCGGTCGCAACCCCCTATGGTCAGGCAGGAACGCAGATAAGCACCGGCCATCGCCGACCATCCCTCAAGGGATGCTATCATGCAGATGGGTGACTTTCTAGCCAGCGGATCAAAAGGTTATTATCTGGTACCCCTGCCCGATATACCCTTCCAGCGACGGGTGTCCCATCATATCTCCGGCAACCCGGAGGCCTTGCGCCTCGGCATCATGAAGACTGCCGAGCTTGCTCGCGCACGCCTTGCAGACACAATCAATCAGCCCCTGCTGCTTCACTTTTTCATACAGCGCGGCAAATGGTGCCTCGGGATCCCTGAAAGCGGAGACCAGTTGCACCGCTCCACCCTCTATCACCACCTTTACCTGATACCCTTTTTCTTTAAAATCAATTGCATAAAGGAGCACATGAGCAAAACACATCATCTCCGGATTATAGGTTATCAGCGCAACTTTTTTCATTTTTTTCTCCTTCCTGCGTTTTTACGCCTGCCACTTTTGCCAAGAGGGCATCGGAAACGGTTGTCAGCAGTAAAAAAATCATGTAACTGGTGAGAAGTCTATCAAATTATTATGCCACCAGAAAAAGTCCGACGGCCAATCATGACAAAAAAACAGTGCCCACGGTTCTCCCCGGAAGATATGGTACGACCGCCCCTCTCTACTGCCATATCTGTTTGTCTCGCAGCTCTTCTAACACTACTGGCAGGATGTAGCACTGAAAATCGAGAGCCGTTGCCTGTTATCGCCAAGATATCATCACCTTATACGTTTACTGACCAGGAAGGGCAGGACATCTCCCAACAGCTCTTTGACGGAAAAATCTATGTCGCTGATTTCTTCTTCACCTCCTGCCCAACCATTTGTCCCATCATGAAAACACAGATGTTACGGGTATATGAAGCGTTTAAGGACAGGAACGATGTGCTGCTGCTTTCACATACCATCGATCCGGTTCATGACACGGTTGCGGTGCTGCATGATTATGCACAGCGCTTAGAGGTCTCTGCTTCAGGCTGGCATATGGTTACCGGTCCCAAGGAGCAGATCTATGAAACAGCTCTGCTCTATGGACTTGGAGCCGCTGAGGATAAAAATGCACCGGGAGGATTTATACATTCCGGTTCTTTCTGTCTTGTCGACCGAAAAAGCCGGATTCGCGGTTATTATAAAGGAACTGAAAAAGAAGCGGTAGACCGGCTCATCAAAGACATCAGGTTTCTGCTCGATGAGCCCTGACAGGAAATACCTTCTCGGCGGACTGCTGCTCCTGTTTGGCATCCCTCTACTCGTGATCTTTTTCCAGATGCATAACAGGCCTGACACCGGCCCCGGCAGCAAGCTCTATCGGCAACACTGCTCTGCCTGTCATGGCCAGGATGGCAAGGGACTGAGGGCGTTGTACCCGCCGCTGTCAGACAGTCCCTACCTCATTGAAAAACAGGCTTTACTTGTCTGCCTGATCAGGGTCGGAATAAGAGGCTCTCTTGTAACCGCAGACGGCTCCTACAACCAGCGTATGCCCGCTTTTCCGGATCTCACTCCGGGGGATCTCAGCCAGCTCGTCCTCTATCTTCAGACCCGCTGGGGAAAAACCAACCAAATCAGCTCAGTCAAGAACGTCGAGCAACAGCTTCTCTTATGTCCCTGATGAAACGATCGCTCATCATCATCAGCACCTTTACTGTTATGGCGTCACCTCTGCTCATGCTAAACGCCTGCAGAGACCCGCTCTTCGACGAAAACGATCAACTCAGAGAGGAAATCATCATTGTTCATGATGGTGCAATGGAGAAGATTGGCCTGCTCTACGACCTGCAGAAAAGATTGAACACCAAAACCGGCTGTTCTACTGAGTGTGTAGAATATATTCACACGCTGCAGCAGGCCGACGAAGCAATGTTTGCCTGGATGCGGCAATACCGTCCTCTGCCCGCTGACAAAGACCTTGAAGACGATACGCGCTATCGCAGGCAGCAACTTGAACAGATCAAAGAGGTACAGCGCTTGATGGAAAAGGCGATACGGGAGGCTGAAACATACCTGAAAGGATCAGCCTGAGTAGACAGGGATAGCATGACCCGGCGATCGGCAGAAAAGACGATTATTAAAACCTCCCTTTAATCTTCGCATTCAGTGCTTAGGTTATTGCGCTGAGTTATCGACACATTCATTCGTTACTACTCTGTCCATGATCAACTGACCCCATTTGAGAGGAGTGTACATGTCCAGTAATTTTGGAACCTTATTTCGTGTATCCACGTATGGAGAATCGCATTGTAAAGCCGTGGGTGTTGTTATTGACGGTTGCCCGCCGGGGTTCAGGCTGAGCGAAGCCGATATACAGAAACAGCTTGACCGGCGACGCCCCGGCCAGTCCAGTTTAACCACCGACCGGCAGGAGCAGGATCAGGTAACTATTCTGTCCGGCACTGAAAACGGCATTACCCTCGGCAGTCCCATCGCTCTGAAGGTGAACAACAAGGACCAGCGGCCCGGCGATTATGGCGATATGGAGACCATCCCCCGCCCGTCTCATGCCGATTACACCTATATGGCCAAATACGGTATCAAATCTTCCTCCGGCGGCGGCCGGTCGAGTGCCCGTGAAACCATTGGCACCGTCGCCTCCGGCGCCGTTGCCGATAAACTTCTCAAGGAACTCTACGGCATTGAGATTGTCGCCTGGGTCAGCGGCGTCGGGCCCTATGAAGCTGCTCCCGTCAACCATGAAACCATCGCACGGGAAGAGGTCGACAAAACCGATCTTCGCTGTCCCGACCTGAGAGCATCTGAAAACATGCGCGCCTTGATCCTGTCTCTGAAGGACTTGGGGGATTCAACCGGCGGTATCGTTTCCTGTGTGATTCGAAACGTCCCGGCCGGACTGGGTGAACCGGTCTATGAAAAACTCGAGGCCAAACTGGCCCAGGCAATGCTCGCCATACCCGCTACAAAAGGATTTGAGATCGGCTCCGGGTTTGCGGGAACA
>JAHEMX010000021.1 GCA_024643445.1 Desulfobulbaceae bacterium
TACGTGCCAACCGCCCGAGTTCGTCGGCAATGGCCTGAACACTCCCTGGATCATTGACTTTCAAAAGAATCTCGTATTCAGATCGACTGCCGGTTCCAAGCAGATGCAAGCTTTCGAGATCGGCTGCTGATACAAAAACGCGGGGACCAAAGGAAAAAAACGAGATCGGCCGGGTAGATTCATATTCCACACTATCGACCATCTCCAGTGCGGTCTGCCCGATGTGTAGCCTTGTCCCGGGAGAAATAGAAAGACGGGTTATTACCTCAGGTGCTGCGACAATGCTGCCGGGCTTCAGGACCTTTTGCAGGTCTCTGCCCGAGCGCAGCGTAACCGTACCGTAAAGCGGGTAGCTGGAGTCAACAACCTTGATGTTTACCAGAAGTGTTTCCTCCTTGCCGGCTGGTCGTATCACGGTATAAAACTCGTAGGTCTCCGTTTTATCAGCTCGTTTCTGAACTTCAAGCTCAGAAACGGCCCGGCGCAGCGCATCGGAAAAAGGATAGTGAGAATGAAGAATAATATCGCCGCCATGCAGGGCCTGTGCATCGTTGAGCAGCGACCGGTTAACATCGCGCTTGAAACTGTTCAGGGCAATGAGTGTCGCTATCGACAGGGCGACACATAAAACGAAGGTCACCGCCTGCGCTCCGCTTTGTCGAATCTCACTGAAAAGAAATGATGGGAGAATCACAGCACCCCACCAGGTTGAGGAACAAGGTGCCCGTCTTTCAACCATATGACTCGGTCTGCCCGACCGGCAATGTCCTGACTGTGCGTGGCCAGGACCAGGGTGGTATGGTTCTCTTTGTGCAGCTCCGTCATCAGGCTCAGGATCTCCCGACTATTCCCCGAATCAAGGTTACCCGTCGGCTCATCGGCAAATACCAGGTTTGGCCGGTTAATCAAGGCCCGGCAGATTGCCACACGCTGTTTTTCCCCGCCGGATAACTGCATCGGTACATTCAGGCGTCGGTGCCCCAGCCCCACCCGTTCAAGGAGCACCATGGCCTTTTTTTCAGCATCAGGATCGTGACGCAGTTCTGCCGGAAACATCACATTTTCAAGGGCGTTCAGCGATGGTATCAGGTGAAAGGCCTGAAAAACAAAGCCGATCAGCTCATTGCGCATCGGTGCCAGCGCGTTCTCGCTTAATGATGTTATATCATTTCCCGCCAGCAGGATACTTCCCGAAGTCGGCCGATCAAGTCCCGAGAGCAGGCTCAAAAGCGTTGTTTTCCCACTTCCGCTGTTACCACTGACCACCACAAATTCTGCTGTTTTTATGGAAAGGGAAATATCTTCAAGAACAGGAATAGCACGGTCTCCGATGATATAGCTCTTCGACAGGGCTCTCGTTTCAATTATCGTTTCAGTCATTCTTTGTGTTATGTTTGTTTAAATTCCAGTGGTTAGGCCCGAACAATCCAGCAGAGCCGGGCTCTCTGAGCAGATACCATAATCATCAACCGCTGGAAATGACTAAGAGGCCGGGAAAAAAACAGAAAGACCTTGAAGAGAAGGGAAGACGGGTGTCAGGATACGTCCCCGAGAGACGCGGCAAGAACATGGGCCGCCTGAGCGGCACCATCCAGGTTGATCCCGTGAGATGAGGCCGTGCATCGATCGGCAGCAAGCAGGGCCAGAAGATTGAGGTAAATCAGCTCAGAGGTGCAACGCTTCTCGTCAACGACCGTCAGCCCCGTTCCCCCGGATCTGGTCAGTGCTTCAAGGTGCTTCTGCTGCTCCTGGTCGCGCATATCCCTGAGGACAACCAGAGCCGGAACCCTGACGGCAATGACATCGACAACAGAGTTATAGCCGCCGAAAATAATTGCCGATTTTGACTGGCAAAGCGATTGAGCGTAAGAGGAGCCAAACGGTTTGACCGTGCAGCCGTCCAGATGGTTAAGACGGTTTATCAGTGCCGCAGAAGCACCGCTGCCGATGTAAAGCTGGAACATCCCGAAATCGGGACCAAGGCGCTGCAGCGCATCAGCCAGGTTTTCTACAAACCCTTCTGAATCCTCACCGAGCCAGGGAATAGAAATAGTACAGGCAATCTGCCGCTCTGCTGTCGAAAGATCAGGATACAACCGGTTCAGTTCAGCCATCCGCGACACGTAGCCACAACCAATCGCCCTGGTGGAAAAGTACTTGCTGAGCAGGTCACGGTGTTCATGACCAAGGACCGCATCATCACCATACCAGAGAAGTTTCGAAAAATGATTCCTGAAAAGGTCCTGAACAAGCGGCAGTGAGGTCTGGGGTACAGCGCCGACAACACCTCTCATGCCAAGCACGCAGACGGTAGGCGCTTCCGTGGTAAGGGAAGCAAGTGCCGGTACCAGCTCCTTGTGCTTACCCTGGGGGGTGTGATCGGTCAGGAACAACCGAGGTCGGTACAGGGAGAAAACGTGCAGTATCTGGTCCTGTCTGATGGCCGCAAGCTCCCGATCGGTATAGTTGCTAGGTCCATTGATGCCGCGGGAGACGCCACCCACGACCTCGGTTTCATAAGCGGGTAGTTTCAGCCAGTCAAGCGGAGCCGGTCCGATCAGCTCCTGGGTCTGGCGGCAGCCGGTCATGAGGCAAACCCGCAACGCCGGATAGAGCCGACGCAGGGCCATGCCGATGGCGGCCGAACGGCTGACATGACCAAGGCCCCGGCCATCATGGGCATAGATAAGGATATCCAGTCGAGGGTGTCTCATCTGATAAGATTCACCTCAATTGAAGATCCGGCGTGCCTGCCAGAAATGATTCTTCCAGTAGGCTTCATGGAGACTCGATAGCATGACGCCGCTCGTTTCAGAGACGTGCATGAAGGTTCCGTTTTCCAGAAAGATACCCACATGGTTGCCTTTCCAGCCGGTTTTGAACAAAACCAGATCACCGGACCTCAGATCCGAAACAGGCACCTTACTACCCGAAAGGGCAAGCTTTTCAGTCGTCCGGGGAAGCCGGACGTCAAACAGCTGGCGATACGTTACATTGACAAATCCTGAACAGTCAACACCATCCCTGTCCATGCCACCCAGCCGGTATGGTGTCGCATACCACTGCTGAAACTGCTTAACCAGCTTGCTGGTTATCGGATCATGGCTGGAAAAGGGCAGCACCACGGCTTCTTTTTCTGCCTGCCGGGAGGCACACCCCGGCAGCAGGCAAAGGACGGCGGCAAACAAAAGAGCGCAGCTGCTGCCGTATACAGATGGTTTCACCATACCTTTATCATCTTCCCCATGGCGACGAGAGGACCCAGGGAGTGCTCCTGAGCCCCACGAAAATAGAAGAATAGCAGGAAATGCAAAACAAAAATAGTGCGCAAAAGCAGAAAACCCTCATGCGTATAAACCATCTCCCGCTACTGCCCTGAACTGCTGCTTCGTCGGCGCAAATCCGTATTTCCCTCTATAAAACAGGCTTAAGAGGACTTATTTCCCCAGGAACTTCCCTGTTATAACAATACTATACCGTCATTGTCCAGATTAAGCCAGTCCCAAGGCACATTCTCCTTATTCCCTTCACATTCGATCCACCATACGGTAGAGTGAAAAACCCTTTAATGATGTTCGTACCGGTGCCTTAATCGGGCTTTTATTACAGATGATGAAGCTCTCCTACTATATGCCGTTTAAACCACCGGGGCACCGGAATCCGTCCGGCGATCTGATCACCGGCATGGAGCTGCGCGATTATCTTGTCAGGCAGGGCCATCAGGTCTCTCTTGCCAGCAGGATTCGAAGCCGCTGGATTTATTTAAAGCCGCTGCAATATGCACGCGCTGTTCTCGAGAGAAAGACTATCTGCCGATCTCTTGAAAAAAGCCCTCCCGACCTGTGGCTCACCTATCACAGCTATTATAAGGCACCCGATGTTCTCGGCCCCGCATGCAGCCGCAGGTTGTCAATCCCTTATGTCATTTTTCAGGGAATTTACTCAACCAAACACCGGCGCAGGCTGCTGAGCTTACCCGGTTTTCTGCTGAACCGGTCTGCACTTACCAGTGCCCGTATTGTTTTCACCAATAAAAAAGGCGATGAACAGAATTTAAAGCGGCTCCTGCCCGACAACCGGGTCAGATATGTAGCACCGGGAATACGGCCTGAACAATTCTGTTTTAATGCCTCATCCCGCACCAGGGTCAGGGAACAATGGGCTGTCGGCAATCGTCTTGTTGTTATGACAACCGCGATGTTCAGACCCGGGGTCAAAAGCGACGGCGTAAGAAAAGTAATGCAAAGTTGCCAGGAACTGATCAGACGCGGGTGCAACATACTCCTGGTTGTAATCGGTGATGGAACGAATCGGCATATTCTTGAGCGGGAAGGACAAGAAAAACTATCCGGAAACTGCCTCTTTCTCGGGAAAATCGAACGACATGAACTGTATCGCTGTTACAGCGGCGCCGATGTTTTCGCCTTCCCCGGAATCGAGGAATCACTGGGGATGGTCTACCTCGAGGCTCAGTCCTCGGGCCTGCCGGCAGTGGCATACAGCGACTGGGGCGCAAAAGAAGCGGTCGTTCACGAAAAGACCGGACTGCTCAGTCCGGCGGCTCAGCCGGACCTGTTCACCGGTCATCTGGAAGAGCTTCTTCTGAACCCGGACAGACGGGCTGCCATGGGTGCGGCGGCCAGCAACCACATTCGGGCACATCACGACTCCTCCGTTAATTATCAGGTGATCAGTCACTGCTTGAGTGAACTCGTCACCCCAGGCTGAACAAACAAGACGGGCCTCAGATGACCGGCCCTTCTCAGCGTTGCAGTCGAATGGATGCACGATGCCGGTGAGGATAGTTCTTATTTAGCCAGCTTCTTGACAGCTGCCGATGCTGAAATTTCTCCCTGGCTGCGGTACTCTTCATGGTTCTTTTCAATTGATGGCAGATCATAGAGGTAGTTCACCATCATACCGGCCGACTGTTCGAGTCCCTTGCGGGAAAGGTCTGCAGCCCAATTGATCTGTTTGATCTTGGCACCATTGGTCAAGTGGAAGTGTGCGACGCGGTCGAGTACCTGCTTTTGGCGCTTGGCCTCCAGCAAATATCTGGCACAGAGCCGAAGCAGGGTCTGCCTGAGGTCTTTGGCTTTTTCTTCTTCCAGGCTGTTGTCTTCGCCGAGCAGGTTGGCCAGCGAGTCACTATCCACTTTCCTGGCGGTAAGCTGGGCAACTGCCTGGGCTGCTGTTTCGGATAATTCAAGAGATTCTTCCTGTTCTTTCAACCATGCTGCAAAACCGGGAATTGGTGAAAGGGTTGAAAACGTTTTGAGATTTGGCAGTTTTGCAACAAGATCGGCAACCACCCGCTTTATCAGAAAATTACCGAAGCTGACGCCGGCCAGTCCTTCCTGGCAGTTGGAAATGGAATAGAAAATCGCGGTATCCGCCTTTTCAGGATCGCCTTGCGGAGCTTTTTCATCGAGCAATTCCTGGATATTTGTCGAGATGCCGTTTACCAGAGCGACCTCAACAAAGATCAGTGGTTCCTCCGGCATGAGCGGATGAAAAAAAGCATAACAACAGCGATCATCTTCCACCCGGTTCCGCAAATCCTCCCATGAGGTAATTTCATGAACCGCTTCATATTTGATGAGTTTTTCCAGTACGGCGGCAGGGGTATGCCAGGTGATCTGATGTAAATCAAGAAACCCTACATCGAACCACGAGGCCAGAAGACGGTAGACGTCACGATCAAGGGCCTGTAACTCGGGATTCTTTCTGGCCCAGCGCATCAGCTCGGCCCGGAGATCCACCAGAAACTTGACCCCGCCCTGCAAATCGTTGAACTGACGAAGAAGCTTTGTTCGCGGTGG
Organism: Desulfobulbaceae bacterium; assembly: GCA_024643445.1. Classification (GTDB taxonomy): domain Bacteria; phylum Desulfobacterota; class Desulfobulbia; order Desulfobulbales; family Desulfocapsaceae; genus Ww85. Next base: position 5,823 of record JAHEMX010000021.1, read on the forward strand.
TTCCAGCAGGTCCCGCAAAGACGAGGTCGCTTTCTGGCGTTCCGCCAGTTCGGTGACATCGCGCCAGGCGCTGAAAGCCGTTTCGACTGCCTCATTATCCACGTCATAATCTTTTGCCAGAAGCTCAAGAAAACGCTTGCGTCCCGCAGGACTGAGCACCGAATATGCTTCCCCGATCTCGGCGGCCCGCGACCGGGCGGAGACATCTCCGCCCTTTCCGGCAATGCACGCGTCTATCTTGGCCCGTATCCGGGGAAGATCATTTTCCGGTAAATCTGCGCCGATTGCATCCTTCAGTGCCAGTGGATCGCCAAGCGGCCAGATCTCCCTGATTCGCCGAAGCGTCCTGTCCCAAAGAGGTTCATGTGTGTCAGACATGGATATGGTCCCGTGTCGTTTTTTCAGAAAGTCTTGGTTACCTTGAATAACTGGGGTATTCGTTTGAGATCCAGGCATGGGAGGAATTTTACCACTAGGCGCCCTGAAAGAAGGGTGCCTTTAGTTGATATTCCGAGAATAAAATTTCTACCATAACGCAGAAATCGGGCGAATAGGCGATTATTCAAAGTGCCCAATTGTTACTATCAGGGTAGCCCAATTGCTCTGTCAAATGCAAGCGTTATACACTATCATCACGGTTGACACGTACTTCATCCCCCAGCCACTCAGCCTCATCATCTCACCATCTCTTTGCTTCCAGGTTGCAATTTTGCTTCACCGAAAGTATAACCGCACCTTACGTTATTTTGATACGCTTACACTCTGTGAATATTGATGCACCTTTTCACTTATCTGTCACTCATATTTGCAACGCTCTTCTGGGGCGGAACGTTCATCGCCGGAAGAATCCTGGCCGGATCGGTTCCGCCGGCCAGTGCAGGATTTTATCGCTTCGCCATTGCCACTCTTACGCTGGCCGTTCTTGCCCGTTTAATCGACGGTAAATTCCTCATCCCCCGGAGGAAACAATGGCTGCCTTTGCTCCTGCTCGGCCTGACCGGAGTGTTTTGCTACAATATGCTGTTTTTCACCGGGCTCAAGTATATCAGTGCCGGCCGGGCATCTTTGATCGTCGCACTTAACCCTCTGGTGATAACCGTCTCCGCCGTCATCTTTTTTCATGAAAACCTCTCCTGGAAACAATATGGCGGTGTCCTTATTTCTCTGTCCGGCGCACTCATCGTTATCAGCAACGGTCAACCGGCAACTGTTTTTACCGGTGGGTTTGGCAAGGGAGAGCTGGCAATCCTCGGCTGTGTCGCCAGTTGGGCGGCCTATTCTCTTATCGGTCGAAGCGTACTTACCTCCCTCTCTCCCCTTACGGCAGTTTTTTACTCCTCACTGATAGGCACCATCCTCCTGCTCGGACCGGCCTTACACCAGGGCGCCGCCCGGGAGTTGCTTTCCTATCGCGGGATTGACTGGGCCAGCCTGGCATTTCTCGGCATTCTTGGCACGGCTGCCGGGTTCTCTCTGTATTACCAGGCAATCAGGAAAATTGGGGCGAGCCGTTCCTCTGTATTTATAAATCTCGTTCCGCTCTTTTCCGTCTGTCTCTCCTGGCTGATTCTTGATGAGACAGTCAAGCCTATTGTCCTGTTTGGCGGCCTGGTGCTGCTTACCGGTGTTACCTTGACAAATTTCTCGGGGAAAAAACGATAAAAAGAATCACCGTCAGGCCAGAATAAAGTAATATTGTGTGCTGCTGTTTTAGTGGATTTTCTTATTAATGGGTTTGAGTTTTTCAGCAGAAATATGCTTTAATAGAGGCTGACTCAGAGCAGCGTAAAACCTTTTTTATATCACCAATAATTTTGCTCCACAACCAGCCATAGTGACTTTAAATAAAGCAAAAATTCTCATAGTCGACGACGACATACAGATGCAGAGATATATCTCCGTTGTCGCCGAAGCAGAAGGATACCGATTCCGGCTCGCCGATGATGGCGAATCGGCCCTGCAGCTTCTGGAACAGGAAGTATTTGATCTGGTTATCAGCGACATAAACATGACCGGCATGACCGGCGTGGAACTGCTGACATTCTGCCAGAAAAACTATGCTGACCTGGCGGTCATTATGGTTACCGGGGTTGATGACCGAAAAACGGCAATCTTTACCCTTGAAATAGGGGCATACGGCTATATCACCAAGCCCTTTCAGCCAAATGAACTGATTATAAACATCACCAATGCGCTGAGACGCCGGCAGCTTGAGATGGAGAATCGCCGCCATCGTGAAGAACTTGAACTGCGTGTGGCAGAAAGAACCGCAGAACTCTCACGATCCCGTGAAGAAACCATCCTTATTCTCTCCAAGGCCGCAGAATTCAGGGATAACCAGACCGCCTTGCATACCAACAGGATGGGGTCTTTTTGTGAAACACTGGCACGCCTGCTCGAACTTCCGGACTCCCTGTGCAACCGACTTCGGGCGGCGGCACCACTGCATGACGTCGGGAAAATAGGCATTTCCGATAATATTCTCCTCAAACCGGGAAGACTGACCACTGAAGAGTTTGAGATTGTTAAGACCCATTGTAAAATCGGACACCGGATTCTTGCTGATTCAACTTCAGATATCCTGCAAATCGGTTCGGTGATCGCTCAAACCCATCATGAAAAATTTGACGGCAGCGGCTATCCATACGGTCTGAAAGGTGAAGAGATTCCTATAGCCGGTCGACTGGCGGCGGTATGCGATGTGTTCGACGCACTGACCAGCGAGCGGGTTTACAAGGCCCCTATTTCAATTTCCGATGCTCTTAAAATCATCCATGAAGACAGTGGCAGCCATTTTGATCCGGCAATCGTTGAAATTTTTCTAAAACATGCTGACCAGATTCTGGAAATCAAATCCCACCTTTCCCGATAGCCGCTCCTCCCACTCCTTTGGATCATCGTCAAGGCCTTGCTTTTTTTAACGAATTTCGGGTATCTGGCTCCTGGCGCTATAGAGCTGGCTGGTAAGGGTGAACAGAATCACCGGTCAACGTTGCTTTCATTCAGCGGTTGCACCAACCAGTGAATCGAATATTTTGAACATTTTTTTGAACCCTGAAACGGTGAAGACCTCATCAACCATACCGGCTACTCCGCAGAAGCGAATCTCACTGCCAACGGACCTGGCTGCCTTGGCCGATACCAAAATGCTGCGCAGACCAGCCGAGCTGATATACTCAAGCTCGGTCATATCGATGACAATAGCACCATGTTCTTTATCGAGGCAGCCCCGAATCTCCCTTTCAAAAGCAGCACTGCTGTTAATGTCCATTCGTCCTGAGACCTGCACGATGTGAAAATCCCTTTCCTGGCTATGGGCAAAATCCATCTGCTCTCCTGTTCTCTGTTAGGGTGGCGTTAGGAAAAGAATCCGTAACGTCCGAAACTGAAATCGTTCCCAAACGTCCTTCTGTCAGCCTATCAGTTTCAGTTATTTGACACAAGTTTGTTATTCCGGGAAAAAAGCCTATTTATAGACAATTTCATTATCGGGCTGATAGGCCTTCACATCCAGCGGACTGTTGTTTTCCATAAACGTTTTCAGCACTTCGGCATCAACAAAACCGGTATTTACATAGCCGGGGTGATCAATCAGTCGTGGATAGCCATCGCCACCGGCAGCATTATAGCTCGGCACGGCCATTCGATAGGTTCGGTCAGGATCAATGGGCTGGCCTTCAATAACCACATCGGCTACCCGGTCTTTTTCAACCGTCATGGAAATGCCGGCAAACTGGGCATAGGCCCCTGAATCGACCGGTTTTGTTGCCACGATGTTCAGATAGGCCACTATTTCCTGACCAGTCATATCGGTATAGGTCAGGTGATTACCAAACGGCTGGACAAGGAGAATGTCTTTATAAGTAACCACCCCTTCTGCGATGGAGTCCCGGATTCCACCTGAGTTGATTACCGCAAAATCCGACTTGGCCCGCTGCATCTGGGCTGTTGCGATCAAATGCCCAAGATTGGTCTGTTGGAAGCGCACTACCTGACGATCTCCCTCAAGTTTACCATTGGTAACGGCTATTTGCAGTTGTAAATTCTTTTGCCCTTTTTCCTCGTAGGACTTGAGGAAATCGAGCAGCGGCCGGTCCTGCGGAATGTGCCGTTCGGCAAGGACACGGCTGGTTTTACCGTCCGAGGTTACCGTCTTCTGCAGGTTTACGGGTATCAGTTCATAGTGCACAAGTTCCAGGCCACCGTTTTTGAATTCGAAATCAGCCCGGCCCACATATTTGCCCCATTCATAGGCCTGGACAATCCAGGTACCGTTCTGTTTATCTGGTCTGCAGTTGTCGCCGGGTGCAAAATTCTGGTCAAGAACGTCCGGGGCTGCCATGCAGACAGCATCGTGCGTATGTCCGCCGACGATCAGGTCAAGATCTCCCGCCTCGAGAAATCGGGCGAGGCTGACATCTCCCGGGGCATTACCGCCATGCTTGCCATTTTCGTAATAGCCCATGTGGGTGAGCGCAAAAATGATATCCGGCTTTTCACGCTTTTTCAGTTCATCGATCAGCTTCTTTGCTTCTTTTTTCGGGTCATGAAAATCAATGGCGCCAATGACCTCGGGGTTGCCGATTTTGGCGGTATCTTCAGTCGTCAAGCCAATAATTGCTACTTTAAGCCCCTGTTCTTCAAAGATACTGTAGGGTTTAAACAGTCTCTCACCGCTTTTTCCGTCGTAAATATTTGCTGAAAGCATAGGGAAGCGAGCCCATTGCTCCTGTTTAAACAATACCGCAAGCGGCTTATCAAACTCATGGTTGCCCACGGCCATGGCATCATAGCCGAGGATGTTCATCCCTTTAAAATCGGGCTCGGCATCCTGGAGATCAGACTCGGGCACCCCGGTATTGATGTCACCAGCCGACAGCAGCAGGACACGGCCTCCCCCGCTTTCAATCTCTTTTTTCACAGAGTCGATCAAACTCTTCTGGGCGGCCATGCCGTACTCGCCGTATTTGTTCTGCCAAAAGCGGCCATGGTGATCGTTGGTGTGCAGTATCGTCAGCCGGTAGGTACGACCTTCCTGCCACCCGGTTGTTTTCGCATTTTGGCCGGAGCAGCCGGCGAGTGCGGACAGCAGAAGGCTGACAGCAATCGTTCTTTGCCAAAACCATTTTTCCATGGTGCCACCATTGTGTCGGACAATATGGAATTATTAATGAAAGGTTCCTCTTTTTCGGCCGTACAAAAGAAAACCATTCAGGAAAATGGTTTTATCCAGCCGTTTTGGTACCGCATTTCAGCGGCGGCTCAGGCACATGTGTTCCACCGCCGGCCCCACCTCGTTCCAGTCCACGCATGGCCTGGCGAAACCTGTCGGCCTGATAAGCGGACAGCCAAAAGCCGAGTCGTCAATATAGACATCGGCATATACTTTCGGGCTTGAGGTCCACTCCTGCTGGCCGGGGTTTTCGTTTACCGCGAAGAGCGCAACACCTTCAGAACGCAGGTAGTCAAGCGCATCTGTCAAGGCGTTTCCGGCAACACCGCCATCAGAGCGCATGGTAAATAATATCAGACGTGCTCCCTGCCGGTGCAGCAGTTTCAGCCACTTAACCGCCCCGGGAACAGGCTGTCCTATTTCAGGATATCGGTGGTCAACAATCGTTCCGTCAAAATCAACGCAAATGAACATGGTTACCCCTTACGAGAGTGGTCGCGTCCGCAAAAACAACCTGCTGCCAAATTCCTACGCAACCGCAAGCTGCAACCCCGCAGCAGCTGCAGGATAATCATCACCAATAGCCTTTCAGCGAAGAAAAATCAACCATTCAACGGTTAACGCAGATGGGAAAACCCGCCTGACGCATAAAAAAAGGCCTTCCGGCAAAACCGGAAGGCCTGCTGTACCAACTAACGCTAGTATCGAACTAAAAAATAGATTTCATGGCTCCCATATAGCCTCGAAGCTCGGCGCCGATTGCCTCAACATCCGTGTAGCGGATCGCTTCATTAATGTCGATCAAATCAAGATTATCAACACCGTTGTCTTCGACCTCGAGCCCCCCGCCGATCACATCGGCATCGATACTCTTCATGAAATCGGCGAGCAGCGGTACCGCCTTGTTGGCAAAGAGATAGCAGCCATATTCCGCCGTGTCGGAAATGACCACGTTCATCTCGTAGAGCTTCTTGCGGGCAATCAGGTTGGCGATGAGCGGAACTTCATGGAGCGATTCATAATAGGCGGACTCTTCCTTGATACCGGCCGATACCATGATATCAAAGGCCAGTTCCACGCCGGCCTTGACAAAGGCCGCCATCAGAATCCCGTGATCGAAGTATTCCTGCTCGGGAATTTCTTCACTCATCGAAACACTCTGCTCAAACGGTGTCTCGCCCGAAGCCTTGCGCCAGCCGAGCAGGTCGGCATCATCATTGGCCCAGTCGGCCATCATGGTTCGCGAGAATTCACCGGACATGATATCGTCCATATGTTTTTCAAACAGCGGCGTCATGATGTTTTTCAATTCCTCGGACAGGATATGGGCCTTGATCTTGGCCGGATTGGAAAGCCGGTCCAGCATGTTGGTGATGCCGCCATGTTTCAGGGCTTCGGTGATAACCTCCCAGCCATACTGCACCAGCTTGGAAGCATATCCCGCATCGATGCCCTTTTCGATCATCTTGTCATAGCATAACAGCGATCCGGTCTGCAGAAGCCCGCAGAGTATGGTCTGCTCTCCCATCAGATCGGACTTGACCTCGGCAACAAAGGATGATTGCAGCACGCCGGCACGATCACCGCCGGTGCCGCAGGCATAGGCTTTGGCAAGCTCGAAGCCATCACCGTTCGGATCGTTTTCACGATGCACGGCAATCAGGGTCGGAATGCCGAAGCCACGGACATATTCCTGGCGCAGTTCGGTGCCGGGACCTTTGGGTGCGACCATGATGACGGTAATATCCTCGCGAATCTGCATTCCCTCTTCAACGATATTGAAACCGTGGGAATAGGACAGGCAGGCGCCTTTCTTCATCAGCGGCATGATGGTTGCGATAACACCGGAATGCTGTTTGTCCGGGGTAAGGTTGACCACCAGGTCGGCAACGGGTATCAATTCCTCGTAGGTTCCGACAGCAAAACCATGCTCGGTTGCATTCTTCCAGGATTGGCGCTGCTCCTTGATTGCGGATTGGCGCAGGGTGTAAGAAACGTCCAGGCCGGAATCGCGAAGATTAAGCCCCTGGTTCAGCCCCTGGGCTCCGCAGCCGACGATGACGATTTTTTTCCCTCGCAGGGCTTCCACCCCATCGAACTCGTCAGCTTCCATAAAACGGCATTGCGCCAGTTCTTCAAGCTGCAGGCGGAGCGGCAGCGTGTTGAAATAATTTCCCATAATCTATCTCCTCCAGTTTGTGGTCTTTTTTGGACCGGTCATGCGTGAATGAACATCAGACTGATTCCATATACGGATTCCTGTATTGCGTCAAGTGATTTATTTGTGATATTGTGTTGCGCATATCGCAACGACAGTCCATCCCTGTCTGCCGGGATGAAACAATCACCAGGTGATCTGCCGCAGCCATTATGGATATCAGGGAGTTAAACCTTTTTCTGCACCTGGCGGGCAGCCTGCATTTCGGCCAGACAAGCCGGGCCTGTAACATCACTCGCTCCGGACTCACCCGCGCCATCCAGCGGCTTGAACAGGAACTTGGCGAGGAGTTGTTCCTGCGCGATAACCGCTCGGTGAATTTGACCCGCGCCGGTACGCTTTTCAAAGACTATGCCGTCGATGTCGTGCACCGCTACCATGCCCTGCAGACCCAGATGGCAGCCGAAAACCGGCTCAGGGGTGAACTCTCCCTTTATTGCTCCGTTACGGCAATTCTTTCGATTTTACCGGATATTATCACCTCTTTCCGGCAGGGATATCCCGATATTCACCTCAATCTCTCCACCGGCGATGCTGCATTGGCTCTTGCACGCCTGGAAAACAGGGAGGCTGACATAACCATTGCCGCCCTGCCGGACCGCCTGCCCCGACATATCACTTTTTTAAAAATGCTGGAAACGCCACTGCTCTTTATCGCTCCGAGGCCCGGTGAAAAGAGTTCGATGGTGCCGACGCTTGATAATCTTGACCGGATTCCGATCGTTATGCCCGAGCGGGGCTTGAGCAGACAACGCTGTGAGCGCTGGTTTGCCGAGAAAAAACGAACGCCCACCATCTATTCCTCCGTCGCCGGTAATGAGGCCTTGATTGCCATGGTTGCGATGGGATGCGGTATCGGCGTGGTTCCTCAGCTCGTGCTCGACAACAGTCCGATGAAGGATCGTGTCATGACCCTTGCTATCGATCCCGGTCTGGAACCGTTCACCGTGGGTGCCTGCACCACCAGAACGGCCCTGCGCGGTCCGGTTGTCCAGGCCTTCTGGCAGATTGCGGAAGAGACGTCAGCAAGAAAATATCAATCCCGAGGAGGCGATGAAAACAATTCTGATAACTAATGACGACGGCATCCACAGTCCCGGCATTGCTGCGTTGAAGGAGACCTTGGCACCCCTGGGACAGGTTATCACCGTGGCCCCGGACCGTGATAACTCCGCCATCTCCCATGCCCTGACCATGCACCGTCCGCTGCGCCTGGTGCATCTTGCCGAGGACACCTATTGCCTCGACGGAACCCCGACCGACTGCGTGGCCATCAGTCTGGCAAAAATTCTTGTCCGCCTGCCGGACCTTCTCGTCTCAGGTATCAACAGCGGACCGAATATCGGCGATGACATTTCCTATTCAGGAACCGTATCCGCCGCCATCGAGGGAACCATGTACTCGGTGCCATCCCTTGCTGTATCGCTTGCCGGCGAACCGCCTTTTTCCTATCAGGGTGCCGCCGGCATCATCCGGGAACTGGCCGTGAGAACAATGGCCTACGGGCTGCCAGCCAATACCCTGATGAATATTAATATACCCGGAGATACGCAGATCAAAGGACTGCGGGTGACCCGGCAGGGTCGCCGCATCTGGAAACAGGCCGTCCAGGAAATTACCGACCCGCACGGCCGCGCCCACTACTGGATAGGTGGCGGCACACCGCTTCTCGATGCCGGCCTGGATACGGACGTTCATGCGGTCGGAAACGGGTTTGTTTCGGTAACCCCGATTCATCTCGATGCAACCAACCACGAGGGGATCAGCTATTTCAAAGATGATCTCGGCCTGGAAAGCATAGCCCTGCCGCACGTCCTTTAAGCAGGGCGCCGATGCCAAACACGCTCGCCCAATTCGGCGCCCAGACGCTTCCCTGGAAACCGCCGCAACCGGACAACGACCCATCCAGGCACAACCACACCACTGCGCAGCTCAATAGCACCGTATCTGCTGCTCCACCGCCTCAACTGACAGAAAAGCGTCTGTGGAAGGAGACAGGGTATTACCCGGCAGACCAGCTCCGGCCCGAAATCCCTCCCCCATCAGGATTTGCTTTGTCTGTAGAGTGCGACAACCGGGTGACAGAAATGACGAGACTGGAGTCCGGGATGCCAGCCTTTCTGGCGATGCACCCGGCAGCGACGTTGCCGGAGGCAGGCTTGATTCGATATTAGGTTACTGAAATCGTAGTATTTATTGAGATCATCATGGATGAGAAAAAAATAATTCCTGTGGTCGTCTGTTCTGGTCCTCTTTATGCATTCATGGGTTGTATCTCTCTCCAGAGACAGAATCAGCAGAATCGGCTCAACTGGCCCGTGATATTGGCAGAAACACTCGCACTGTATCCAGCTGCATGTTCCAGAAACCCCGCCGATTCTGCTGATTCCTGCTGCCGGTGCCAGTGGCGGCACGTTTGAGAAAGGGGAGAGAGCCGCTCACCGTCACCGCCGCCCGGCTTCCTCGCTGACAGTCCAGCCTCTTATTATCTACCGATCATCTCAGCACTGATGCATTATCGTCTGAACCATGGTAACGTGGCGCATCCATTCTCATTATTCATACGATCAAAGGAGAATTACCATGCAAATCACCTGTCATGGCGCGGCCGGGTTTGTTACCGGCTCGTGCCACCTTGTGGAAAACGGCCTCTCCCGCTTTCTCGTTGACTGCGGCATGTTTCAGGGAAACAAGGCGTTGAACCGCAAGAATCATGATCCGTTTCCCTTTGATCCGAAATCCATCGACTTCGTGATCTCGACGCATGCCCATATCGACCACTGCGGCCTTCTTCCAAAACTTGTCAGGCATGGATTTCGCGGCCCTATTTATGCCAGCCCGGCAAATGGTGACCTGCTGCCTATCATGCTCGCGGACAGTGCCTATATCCAGGAGAAAGACACCGAGCATGAAAACAGGCGGCGACTGAGAG